>DAIEFO010000048.1 GCA_027325475.1 Desulfobacteraceae bacterium
GCGCACGTTTCATATCGGCTCCGCCCCGGTATCCGCCGATGCAGCCGTCTGCTCTCACAACACGGTGGCAGGGGATAACCAGCGGAAATGGGTTTTGCGCCAGCGCCTGGCCTGTCGCACGGCTGCCCCCGGTGATACCGATGCGCCTGGCAATGTTTCCATAGGTGTTGACATGCCCTCTCGGGATTTCGTAATCCGTCAGCAGAACCTGGCGCTGAAATGGCTTACAGTTTTCCATCGCCACCATGTCCAGATTAAAAACGACGGCTTCGCCTTCCAGAAAGCGCTGGATATGGCTGGCAAACCGTTCGATCTCCGGCGATGAAAGCGGCTGGGCATCGGGGTAAATCCTTCGGATGACGTCTGCCACAGGCTGCCGGTCCGGGTTCAGACAGATGCGCCAGACCCGCGATGGGCCCGTCGTCCGGTGCCAGACAATTCCGATAGTCCCGAACGCTGTGGATATCTGTGTGTAAAAAGGTGGTTGTATCTTCATGTTGTACCTCGATTAAAGCTGTGCCTGCCCAGTCACACCGGTAACTCAATGATAAAGCGGGCGCCTTGCGGGTGATTGTCTTCCGCCCGGATCGTGCCGTGATGATCCGTGACGATGCTGTTGACGATGGCCAGCCCCAGCCCCATCCCTGTCGCTTTGGTGGAAAAATCCGGCTCGAACAATCTCAGCTTGTCCGCGTTGGATATGCCTGCGCCGTTATCGGCCACCTCGATCCGGACTTTTTTGCCGATATCCGGACGGAAAATAGAGATAGTGATATTTCCTTGCGCGTGAATGGATGAGATGGCGTTATCCACCAGATTGATCATGCACTGTCTGATCTGCTGACGGTCCAGTTTCAGGGTTGGAATGACACCTTCCTTTCTGAGCTCAAAATGGACATCCGGATATCCTTCCCGAAACAAGGCGATGGTTTCCTCGACAATGGGCGGCAATTCCGCGGGACTGAGATTGGCGGACGGAAATCGGGCAAAAACGGAAAACTCATTGACCAGATTGCGGATAATATCCACATGGTCAATAATCATCTGGGTGCATTCATCGAAAACCGGTTCCTGAATGATATGGGAATACCGCCGCTTGAGCCGCTGCGCAGAAAGACTGATAGGGGTCAGCGGGTTTTTGACTTCATGAGCGATGCGTCTGGCCACTTCCCGCCAGGCGGCGATGCGCTGCGCTTTTTCCAGTTCCGTCAAGTCGTCGAATACCACCACGATGCCGATGTGCTGTCCGGCATCATTCTTCAGTGAATTGATATGAAGGATAAAACTTCGGGGCCTGTCCTTGATGGTAATGCGAACAGGCATGTTTACAGACTCTTTCCGGACGCCTTTAAATTCACGGACCAGTTCGTTCGCCATTTGCAGATGCGGAGTTCGCAGCAGTCCGGCATAGTTTTTTCCGACAATCTGATCAGAAGAAATATTCAGCATTTTCCCTGCTGATGTGTTGATGGTGGTGATATCTCCACCGGCATCGAGAGTGATAACGCCGGTGGAGATATTTTTGAGCACAATTTCCATGTAACGGCGCTTTTCTTCGATTTCGATATTTTGGGCTCTCAGTTTTTGGGACGACTGCTCCAACTGGCTTCGATTCAACCGTAAATCATGGGTCATGCGGTTGAAAGAATCCACCAGACTGCCGATTTCGTCATCGCCCACCGGTCCGATTTGAAAGCTCAAATCGCCTTCGGCTACGCGACGGGTGCCTTCGGCGAGTTCCTTGATGGGAATACTGATGGATTTGGCCAGATAGAACCCGAACCAGACCGCACAGAACACCACCAGAAGCGCTACCACGGAAATCGTGATAAAATAGGATGCCCGGATGGGTTTTTTGAGCATCTTGATCTGCTGGTATTCTTCGAAACCCCGGGAAATGGATGCCATGTTTTCAGTCAGATACTGGGGAATCATGACGGTTATGACCAGAAAGGCTTCTGCCTGCGGGGCTTTGACGCCAAAAGGAACGGCGCTTATGGTTCGGATGACTTCGGTATCTGTCAGCGTCTGAGACAATGAGTAAACGGATTTGGGCGAAAACTCTCTGTAAAGCTGTTCCGGCGGAACCGGTTGAAGATTCTTTTTATTCAGTTCTTGATCCAGGGATTGCGTCAGGCGCCTGGCATGTGAATCGTAGAGTTCAATGCCATCAATATTGAATAAACGTTTTGCATTTTCGAGATATTGTACCAGCTCTTTGTGCTTCAATGGATCCATGAGTTTTCTGGACGTGATCTGGTGCGCAATTTTTTCGAGATAAAATGCGTTGCTGTTTTCAGTGAGACCATAAATCTGCCGTCCCACATGAAGCGAATTTTCCAGAGCCTGTTCCACTGGAACGTTGAACCAGAAGTCAATACTGGACGTAATAAAAGCGATGGAAAAGAAAAAGAGAACACTTGCGGGAATCAGCGTCAGCGAAATGAAGGCGATCACCAGCCGGGTACGGAGTTTGGACCCCATGACCTTGCGTTTCCTGTCATAGAGCAGTTTGACCAGATTTCGAAACACCAGAAAAATGAGCAGAATCAGCAGCAGCAGATTGATGTTCATCATGGTGAACATCAATATGGTGTCGGAAATGGGAAAATTTGAGCCGAAATGAATGAGCTTGTTCTGCGCATAGGTCATTATTCCCACCAGAACGATAATGACAGCGATGATAATGACCTCGCGTTTGCGTCGCTTCCGGTCTCCGATTGAAATATAAGAAGATGCGCTTTTAAAACGGTTTGGATTCATGGCGGCTTATGGGTGATAATGGTGACGGCTTCGTAAAAAGTCGATTTTCGGACGGCTTCGTAAAATGTTCGCAGGCAAGGCGCGCAAATGCTGAGGAGTGAGGCGTACTTTGGGGTACGCCGCAACGACGAAGGATGCAGCGTAACGCAGCATGCGGGCTTTTTACGAAGCCGTCAATGGTGTATCTCTATAAGGAATACATTCCGCTGTCAAGGCCGCTGGATATACTTCGCCGATGGAAACCATTCTGCGGATATTTCACTTGAAATACCCTGTCAAAGTCGCTAATTAGGATGCAAGATATTCTTCTTCTGATAAATTCGCAAAAAGTCTGATTTCGGAAGGCTTTGTAAATATTTTGCCGACAAGGCGCGAAACTCGTTTGTACCGGCGTATTCCGCCTTCTGGCGAGGTCTTTCCACATCTCTCTTTGAAAGGGCACATATGGATGTTCTGCTACTGTCCCGGATTCAGTTCGGTCTGACCACTGCGTTTCACATTCTGTTTCCCACTCTGACCATCGGTCTTTCGCTGTATCTGGTCATTCTCGAAGGGCTCTGGCTTTGCACCAAAAACGACATGTACTACCGGATGTACCGCTTCTGGATAAAAATCTTCGCCATTCATTTTGCGGTGGGGGTTGTCAGCGGCATCACACTGGAATTTGAATTCGGAACCAATTTCGCCCGGTTTTCGCAAGCTGTGTCCAACGTGTTTGCCCCTCTGATGGCGTATGAAGGCATGACCGCTTTTTTTCTGGAAGCCGGATTTCTGGGCATCATGCTGTTCGGGTGGAAGCGGGTGTCTCCGGCGGTTCATTTTTTATCGACATGTCTGGTGGCGGCGGGCGCTTCCCTGTCGGCCTTCTGGATTATGGCCGCCAATGCCTGGATGCAGACGCCTTCGGGATACGTGCTGGTTCACGGGAGGTTTTATGTTACCCGGTTCTGGGAGGTTATCTTCAACCCGGCGTTTCCCACACATCTGACGCACATGCTGCTGGCGTCCTATGAAACCGCCGCATTCGCTATCGCCGGTATCAGCGCCTGGTTTCTGCTGAAACACCGGCATGAAGCGTTTTTTCGCAGCTCTCTTTCCATTGCGCTTATCATGGCGGCGATGATTGCGCCGCTTCAGGTTGTGGTTGGAGACCTCAAGGGGCAGAATGTCGCACGATATCAACCGGCCAAACTGGCGGCCATGGAAGCGCACTGGGATACCAATACACAAGGCGGCGCTCCCTTTGTGGCATTTGCTTTTCCGAATATGGCGGCTGAAAAAAATTATTGTGAAATCACGATTCCCGATATGCTGAGCCTTCTGATTACACATTCTCTTCGCGGAGAAGTCCGGGGGCTGAAGACGTTTCCTCCGGAAGATCGACCCAACGCCGCGGTAACGTTCTGGACTTTCCGGGTCATGGCGGGTATCGGGTTTTTACTGGCGGGGGTGATGCTGTGGGCGGGTTTGCTGGCGGTCAGAAAACGTCTGTTTGATACGCCGCTGTTTTTGAAAACCCTGGTGGTGGTTCAGCCGCTTGGGTTTGTGGCAACAGTTGTCGGATGGATCACTGTCGAGGTCGGCCGGCAGCCTTGGGCGGTTTACGGCCTGATGAGGACAAGGGACAGTGTCTCTCCCATTGTGGCAGGTAATGTTCTCTGGTCACTGGGAATGTTCCTGATATTGTTTGCGGTGCTGGGCAGCAGCTATTTCTATTTTACCCTCAAAGTGCTTCGGAACGGACCGGATGCCGATGGGCCTGCGACGCATCTGGAAATTTTGCCCCCGGCATCCGGAAAAACGGAAACAACGAAAGCAGCCGGTCTGGAGGTGGGGCCATGAACCTGATTCACATATGGGTGTTTCTGGTAGGTCTGGTGGTGATTCTGTATGTTATGCTGGATGGATTCAGCCTGGGTGTCGGCCTTCTGTTTCCCGGCGCCGCAAACCGGGCGGAACAGGATGTCATGGTGGGCGCGATTGCACCGGTATGGGATGCCAATCAGACCTGGATTGTTTTTGGCGGCGGCGCGCTTTTCGCGTCGTTTCCCATGATTTACACGGTGCTGTTCAGTGCGTTGTACATTCCGCTGTTCACGTTTTTGTTCGGGCTGATATTCCGGGGCGTGGCGTTTGAGTTCAGAGCCAATTCCCATAAAAAACACGTCTGGAACCGGGCTTTTTTCGGAGGCAGCCTTGCGGCGGCGTTTGCTCAGGGCGTTACACTGGGCGGATACATCGAGGGCATCCGGGTCAAGGCCGGAATGTTTGCCGGCGGCCCGTTAGACTGGCTGACACCATTTTCCGTCATGACCGGTGTTGCCCTGACGGCGGGATATATGCTTCTGGGCGCCACTTATCTGATCATCAAAACGACGGGCCCCGTACAGGAACGCGCCTATCGTCAGGCTGTTGTGGCCGGCGGTGCGGTAGCGCTTTTCCTTTGCGTCGTCGGCATCTGGACGCCGTACCACAATCCGGAATTTGTGGCCAACTGGCTCAGCAGACCGCGGATATATGGGGTCTGGGTGTTTCCGGCGCTGAGTGTGACGTCTTTCGTTCTTCTGTTCCTCCATTTAAAAAAACGCAGTGAAATACAGCCGTTTATCTGGAGCCTGATGATATTTTTGTCGGCCTATCTGGCGCTTCAGTCCGCTATCTATCCATGCGCCATCCTGCCTGATATCTCTGTCGCTGAAGCGGCGTCCCAGAGAGAAACCCTCATTTTTATGCTCTGGGGGGTGGTGCTGATACTGCCGGTAGTGTTGGGATATGTGCTGTACAGCTACCGGGTGTTCCGCGGTAAAATCGCCTATGGAGACGGGTACGAATAAGAGGCAGACCTTGTGCTTTCTATCGAACAGGCACCCATCCCCGAATACGACTAAAAAAACTGGATTATTAAATCTTGAGTGTATATGATGACAACAAGAGATACGGGATGATACTTCAGAAATCAGGAGTCTGGGCATATGGTATTTTTCAGAAACAGACATTGGATGGTAATGGGAGCGGTTTTTTGTTTACTCGGATCGTCCCTGCTTTGCGGTGTTCTTTACGGATCGGATCCAGAGTCATCTCAGGTGACGTCCGGACAGCCTGTCATACTCCATTATAAAATCAAGGCGCCGCCGCCAGCTCCGGCATCTTCTCCCGCACCAGCAACGTCTTCAGCACCACCATCCCCTGTTGGAACTGTAACGCCGGCATCGCCATCTTCCACGGGCGTTGCGCTTCCGTCCGCATCGCAGCCGGCAACCGATCACACGGGTTCTACGGCAGGAAGTAGCGTTGCACCTGCGCCGACTGCTGCGGAAAATGCAGCGCCGGCCATAACTCCAGAAAATAAACCTGCGGCCGTTCCATCCGCTCAGCCGTCAGTGCCTGCCGGGAAAAAAGCCGTATCACCGCCAGTGGCTCCGGAAGCATCTCTTCCGCCGTTGCCTGCTGAAAAGAAACATTCTGCGCCGGCCCAACAGCCAAAAGTGAAAAAACCGGTGCATGTACCCGTAAAACCACATGCTCCCTCATCGGCGTCCCCGGAGGGTGAAACTACCCCAGCAGCGGAACATCCCGCACATCACGCGCCGGCGTCTCCACCGGATTTCGGCAGAAGAATCCTGAATATCCAGACAGACAACTCTTCCGCGGGTTCGGAAAGCATTCAGATCGTTCTGACGGGTTTTTTCCCGCCGGAGACACAGGTCATCGAGGGTGAAACGCCCAAAATTATCTGCGATTTTCCGAATGTCCGGATGGATCGGCATATTCAGCGCGACATCGCCGTGAATGGTAAATTCATTCAACAGATCCGAACGGGCATTCATCCGCCGCCGGAATCCAAAAGCCGTATCGTCATCGATCTGGTGCCTCAGCACGATTATGAAGTGGAACAGCTCTATTATCAGAAGGACAATATTTATTCGATGGTTATTCGTGAAAAGAAAACAAGGGTCAAATAAACCATATGCGTTTCCTCTTTAAAATTTTCAGATAGATCGAAGGCCACGGGGAAATCTTTCACTTGGAGGGAGGTCACATGGAAAACGGTCGTATCAATGCGTTAACGTATCACCTGTCGGCGGTCAAATCCGGAAAACGGTGTTTTGAAAACGCCTTTCAGGGTGTTGCCAGGATGGTTCTGGACAACGATATCAGCAAGGTGGTGGTCAACGGAAAAACCACCTACGATTTCGGTATCTTCCGTTCCGGGAAAAAACACATCATCGGCATGTACGACGAGCTGAACAGCTTTGTGTCTTATGTGAAAGACGCTGCGGAAGGCGGCTCATCCAAGGAGATGGCGTATGTGCTGATCGGTGAGCCGGGAAACGGCAAGACGTTTTTTGTGGATTTTCTCTGCGCCAAATACCGGCAGTTTCTGCTCCAGGAAGAAAACCGCAAATACACGTTCCGGTTCGTTCACATGGATCGCATCGGCAGTTATGGAAAAATAACCACCATAGAATCCCAGACCTACGAAGACCCCATGATTCTGGCCATGAGTCTTTTTGAAGATCCGGATGAAAACAGGGCGTTTCTGACGCGGGAAATCGGTTTTTCAGATGGCGAGATAGACAATATTTACGAAAATTATCGCCCGTTAGGCGCTTGTTCCGGGTATATCTGGAACGATATCCGCAATTACACGAACGGCAATATCACCGATATGCTGGACTATGTGGAAATCGTAGCGGTGCCGCTGATCGAGAGTCTGGGGACGGTGACCGGAAAGTATCCGGCCAAGGATAAAATCACATCGTCTTCCGTGGATCTGCTGGGAGAAGAATCCATTCAGCGGCTCATGCACATTTCGGACACGCATAATCCTTACCGGTTTGATCTGCGCCGGGGCGCGCTGGCGCGCGTGGGCGGCGGCGGTATTCACTTCAGCGATGAAATTTTCAAGAACAAAAAAGACCTGGTGCAGGTGTATCTGGGCGTTATCCAGAACCGCACCATTGAAATCGACGGATTCAAATGGCCGCTGGACACCCTGATTATCGCCACCAGCAACAATTCCGAGTTCAACCGGTTTCTGTCGGAAAAAGAAGAAGCTCCGATCGTGGATCGCTGCCGGCTCTGTTATGTGACGCACAACACCAACTACCGGCTCCAGAAGGATCTGACCGCATATGCCATCGGCAGTGAAACCCGGACGACACTGATGCGGGAGTACCTTCATCAGGACCCCAATCTCAATTACGCGGCATCGATATCCGCGGTGCTCTCCCGGCTTCCGCGTTCTGAAAAGCTGACTCCGATAGAAACCATGAAGCTGGCGGCCGGAGAGGTGGCCGGAGAAAAAAGCATCAAGACTCTGGCGGAAGTCATCGACACCTTGAATCAGGACCCGGATATCACCAAGCGGTTCGGGCAAAAAGGGCTGGGACAGCGGAACCTGGGCAGAGCCATTCAACTGCTGGTGGAAAGTTCGGAAACCAATGAAGGCGAGTGCATGTTCGCCTATGATGTATTTCGCGCCCTTGAACGGGTAATTCTGGACTATGTGAACGACGCCAACGACCGGGTCAAGTATCTCGAAGACCTCAAAACCGCCAAGGGGCTTTACCGGGAGCGCATCATGACGGAAATGTTCAACGCCTATATGGATGAGCCGCTGGCGATCCGTAAGGATGTCATGAACTATGTGAACATGATTATCGGCATTGATGCCGAAAATCTGGGCCCGGATAAAATGTGGAAATATAAAGATCCCCAGACGGGAGAACTCCGGGCGCTCAAGATAGACGAGCGCTATATCAACAGCGTGGAGGAACGGATCGGGCTTAAAACCCGTGAACAGCGGGAAACGTTCAGGACTTCTATCCGGAAGATTTACGGGCAGAAAATTTCCGTCGAACCCAATTATGATTTCATGGACAATCTGGAATTGGTCAAGGCCGTGACGGACGTGCGGCTGAAGTCGGATATTGCGGGCGCCGGAAGCCTGATCGGCGCCCTGGCCAACCGCACCAACGAAGAAAATCAGAAGCTGCACGACCGGATGATTCAGACGATGCTGAACAAACTGGGGTATTGTAAAACATGCGCCCAGAAAACCATTGAATATTTCTGCACCCAGGAAGACGAGAAATAAGGGGACGGACGGATGATGAAGCCGTCAAGGACAACGAACTCGCAAAAAAAGGCGTCTCCTCATGAAATCCAAACTCGATGTATTTTACAAAACGCTGGAGCGCGAAGGACTCATGACGCCGGAGCAGCGTGTGAATATGCTTCAGGAAATCGAAACCGGTGACGATTCCCACGATGTGGATGCGGTACCGCACGACGGAAGCCCTTTCCGACGGTTGCCGCGGTCATTTTACAGCCACCATGATCTTTTCGACCTTCAGGGCATGGGGCCTATTACCGCCAGCATGATCAGTCATCTTCGGTCACTGGATGAGCTGCTGGAGCGGGACAAGCTTCGGGAAAAAGACGGCTTTCCCCGAAAAATCCGTGTGGGCCGGCTGATTCGTCCCGGAAAAGGCGGCAAGGACAAGATTGTCGTTGTTCCTACGACCGTTGAAGAAAAATTTATTCACGACAATTCGTTCAAGGAATCTTCGGAAGATTCGCCGTCCGGCGGTTCCGGAGACGGAGAAGAAGGAGAGGTGATCGGTGAAGAACCGGTGCGGCCTCAGGAAGGTGCGGGCGCAGGCCCCGGTCAGGGAGAAAACGGCCCTCATGAAATGGAATCCAGCGCCTATGACCTTGGCAAGATTCTCACCGAAAAATTTGAGCTCCCCAATTTGCAGGAAAAAGGTAAAAAACGCTCTTTTACCAAATACACCTATGAGATGACGGATCAGCATCGGGGATTTGGCCAGTTTCTGGACAAGAAAGCCACCCTGAAAAAAATTCTGGAAACCAATATTCATCTGGGAAACGTACCGGATGTCGATAATATTGACCTGTCCCGCTTTCTGATATCACCGGCGGATAAGATTTATCGGATACTTTCCCGCGAAAAGGATTACGAATCCCAGGCCATGGTGTTTTTTCTGAGAGACTATTCGGGTTCCATGTCCGGAAAACCCACAGAACTCATCGTCTCACAGCATGTTCTGATCTACAGTTGGCTGCTTTATCAGTATGAAAAACAGGTGGAATCCCGTTTCATCCTCCATGACACGGAAGCCAGGGAAGTTCCTGATTTTTACACCTACTACAATTCAAAGGTTGCGGGCGGCACCATGGTGGCATCCGCCTTCAAGCTGGTAAACGAAATCGTTCAGAAGGAAAACCTGGCCCAGGATTACAATATCTATGTATTCCATGGTACGGACGGAGACGACTGGGATACCGAAGGCAAGGAAGCCATTCCGGCCATTCAGCAGATGCTGTCCTACGCCAGCCGTGTCGGTATCACCATTGCGACGCATGGATCGGCAGCCTCCGGCGCCACGGAAGTCGAGAGATATCTGAGAAAATCCGATCTGCTGACATCCAAATCCCGTTTAATCCGTATGGATACCATAAGTCAGGATGCTGATGAATCCCGCCTGATCGAGGGAATCAAACGGCTCATTTCATAAGCACGCATCGGTTCTCTGGCCGCTGAAATCAAGGTATGGCCGGGGCGGCAGGCGCCGCCCGGCGGATGCCGCTGTTCCCGATTCTCGAGGAGCTTTATGGAACTCATCGATCAACACACCAAAAGCATTATGGAAGGATGCAAGGAAAGGGCTCGCGATGCCGGTCTCCGGTTTCAGGATGAAACGCTGGAATACATCGTCACCAACCGCGACCTTCTGGAACTGTCGCCCAAGGTCATGATTCCCACCCTGTATGATTACTGGGTGCACGACGTCGAGGTACTGAAGGAAAAAGGGAAATACGAACTTTACCCCGGGAACCCCTACGAAACTGTCATCAATACTCGTCCGGCCATATCGTTTTATAATGACAACAATCCGGACTGG
>DAIEFO010000049.1 GCA_027325475.1 Desulfobacteraceae bacterium
CCAGCGCCGGATGCCCCATCACGAGCGGCGCCGCCGCCGTTTCGACCAGCCATGTGATATGCGCTGACGGATACGCGGCGCGGATAGCGTTCAAAGCAGGCAGCGTATGCAGCACATCGCCGATGGCGCTTAATTTCACGATCAGGATTTTCATGGCCTCTTTCCGGAATCAAGCAGCGTTATCGCCAGGTTCAGAACACGGTCAACGCTGACGGCGTCCATGCACCGGTGATCCGAAGGACAGTCCGGCTTCATGCAGGGGCTGCACGGAACCGGGCTGCGGACGATATGGCTGAACCGGCTTTCCGGATACGTCGTGGTGTGGTTGGTGGAGCCGAAAACAGCGATCTGCGGTATGTCCTGAGCCGCGGCGACGTGCATCAGCCCGGAATCGTTGGTCATGAAAAGATCGCAGCATCCGATCAGCGACATGGCCTGACGCAGGCTGGTTCTGCCGCACAGGTTGAGGCAGCCGTCGCCCACCGCCTCGCATATCGTCTCCCCCAGCGCCGTTTCGGCGGGGCTTCCGAATACCAGAAAGAAAACCGGCCGCACCGATTTCAGCCGGACGCAGACATCCGCATACCGCTCCACAAACCATCTTTTGGCGGTTCCAAAGGCGGCGCCCGGGTTGACACCGATCACACAAGCGTCTTCCGGGCAGTCGTTATCCCTGACGACCTCTTTTGCCTGCCGCCTTTCGGACTCCGTGAAAAACAACTCCGGCGCGACACCATCTGTCACCAGCCCAGCGCCGCTGAGTATCTCAAGATAATAGCCAATCTGATGCAGCTTTTTAAACGATTTGCAGCGATGCACCGGATGGGTCAGCAGCATCCTCCGGGCGTCGGTATCAAAACCGACGCGGCAGGGGATACCGGCCATCCAGGTGATGAGCGCGGCTTCAAAAGCGTTTTGGAGCAGCAGCGCCATATCGAAGCGCTCACGCCGCAGCTCTCCGGCCAGCCGGACCTTTCCCCAGGCGCCGCCATGCCTTCCGGAAGCATCATAGATCAGGATGCGGTCAATGTACGGATTTTCCTCATATACCGGCGACACCCAGGGCTTGGCCAGGAGCGTGATCTTCGCGTGAGGGAAATTCTTGCGCGCCGCCCGTATGAACGGCGTACTCATAACCGCATCACCCACCCAGTTGGGAGTGCGGATAACGATGTTGGAAGCAGATGGCAGTCTCACGGATCAATGTCCTGAATGGATGGTTTGCCACGGACAATACGGCCGGGTTTTCCACCGCTGATGCACCCAGAACCATTGATCCGGATGGCGGCGGATGGCGGCTTCAATCGCCTGGTTATAGCGCAGCGTGTTGGCCTCGATATCCTGCGTGCGATCGCCGGTTTGAACCAGCGGAATTTCTTCACAGAATTCCGCCACAAAACGGTTTCGCTCCCGCACCAGAAATACCGGCGCCACCGGCGCTCCGGTCTTCATGGCCAGCAGCGCCAACCCCTTGTTGGTGCAGGCCCTGTGACCGAAAAAATCCACAAACACCCCCTCATACCAGTCCACATTCTGATCCATCAGCATGACCACCGCTTCTCCATGCCGGAGAGATCGGAGGATTTTTCGCATTCCATGCGCGGCGGGAATGAGATTGGCGCCGAAACGGGACCGGAGACGGACAAAAAACGTGTCCAGCGCTTTAAAATCCAACGGCCGATACAGCACATGAACCGGAATGCCAAGTATGGGAGAAACCGCTGGCATCAACTCCCAGTTTCCAAGATGCGCCGTCAAAACCAGAACCCCCCTGCCTCTGGCCAGCGCCGCCCGAATATGCTGCACACCTCGAATTTCAAAACAGCGGCGCAGATCGCTGCTGGTCAGGTAATTGCTCATGCCGATTTCAAACAATATCCGGGAGATATTCTTGAAAACATTCAGCGCCAGCACCCGGATTTCCGATTCGGAACGCTCCTGACCAAAAGCCCGCGTCAAATTGTCTATCGCGATATGACGGTGTTTTCTGTCCAGCCGGAACCATAACGCGGCCAGCATCCCGGTAACGGCGTTGACAGAGGACGGCGACAACAGCCCGATCAGACGAAACAGCATGGAAACGAGCGCCGTTATAATATTTTCGAATGCATTCATGGCGATGGAGACATCTCCCCTTTTTCCCAGGTCTTGGCGTGTTTCAGGAAAACATACCAGGCGGAATTCATGGCGATGACCAGCCCCACCCCGCCATCCAGAAAGCCCAGTTTCCACAGATAGCATTCCAGAAATTTTCCGATGGCGTGTAAAACGCCGGCCGCCAGAAACCAGTATCCGGACGACACATGATTCTCGGCGTGGATGCCGGAAAAACGGTTGATGGTATGCACCTGATCCGCGATATCGCGATACACTTCGTGCAGCAGGGGATTGGACAGCGCCTGAACCTTTCCGGAAACCTCCAGCTTTTCATGAAGCCCGTCGCCGCTCCACTGACCGCATCCTTTGCGGACAAGACGGATTTTTCTGTCCGGATACCATCCGCCATGTCGGATCCATCGCCCCAGATAGCGGGAAAGACGCGGCATCGAAAAGGCTTCGACATCCGGAGACACATTTTGCAGCGCCTTTCGGATTTCAGCGCCAAGAGAACGCGACACCCGCTCGTCGGCATCCAGATTCAGCACCCAGTCTGTGGACAGCAGCTCCTGGGCGAACTGCTTTTGCGCCGCAAACCCCTCCCAGGTATGTTCGACAACCCGCGCGCCGGCGGCCTTGCAAATATCACAGGTCGCATCACCACTGCCCGAATCCACCACAACGACCTCATCGGCGAAGGAAACGCTTTGCAGCAGCGCCGGAACGCGATCCGCCTCGTTGAGGGTAATGACGGCGATACCGATGGTCGGAATATTTTCACTCATATGCCGGATACCGTTTGCGCCATGTCGGAATCCAGCCGGCTTCGGATGAACCGAATAAACCGCGCTTCATCATATAATTGCATATGCACCCCTATAACGACGAGGTCCAGAGGAAACGGACCGTATTTTTGGCATCGGACCGCGTCTTTTTCCGTGGTCGCCACAATATCGGCGTCCGCCAAAAGAGCGGCGTCGGAGATATCCCGGATGTCCGACGGCGTATAGGGATGATGATCACCGAAGGCCCGAACGCCCACGACTTTCGCCCCCATTTTTTCAAGTGTCTTAAAAAAATCGGCGTTCCGGGCGATGCCGGAAAACGCAAACACTTTTTCACCATCGAAACGATTTGAAACCGGCCGGCAACCGCCTTCTGTCATCGTTACCCCGGCGGCAACCCGGTGTGAAATGAATGGCTCGTGAGATGCTGCAAAAGTGGGTATCTTAAGAAACCGAACATCGGGATGCAAGGTATTTTCTGCAGATCGCGTCAGGATCAGGGCATCGCTGCGGTTGATGCCGGACAGCGGCTCCCGCAGCACGCCGCGGGGAATGACATGCCGGTTTCCGAAAGGGGCAGTGCTATCCAGAAGAACCAGATTCAGATTTCGGAAAAGAGACAGATGCTGAAAGGCGTCGTCCAGAATTATCACATCCGTATTGAAGCGCTCGATGGCGATCATTCCGGACAGGTACCGGTTTTTTCCGACCAGAACCGGCGTCCCCTTCAGTGTCGTCGCCATCAGATACGGTTCGTCTCCCGCGGTCTCCGCATCCATCCGCAAGCCGTCCATATCGCTGACAACACCGCCGGTCGTTTCGGCCTTTCCCCGATAGCCGCGGCTGATCACCGCCACCCGGTATCCCCATCCTCGAATCAACGCCGCCAAGTACAGCGTCATTGGGGTTTTCCCGACGCCGCCGGAGGTTATATTGCCGACAGAAATGACATAGCAGGGAAGAGTTCTCTCTTTAAGCATGCCGCGCCGGTAGAGATCGCTTCGCAGCAGACCGACGGCGCCATACAGACATGCCGGAACACCCAGCAGCACTTTCACAGCCGGAATCTTCGGCAGTGCCTCCCCCGCCGTCATGGCCTCAATCATACGATGTATCAACGTCATGCCGGGGACTATATCACAATCTGAATGAGCCTTCACCCATTTTGTCCATCCGTGGACGGATCAACCCTGCGGATATCGACCAGAATTCATTTGCATGCTGCCATCCACGAACGGTAAACGCATGAGAGGTGCAGGACATTCTTCTTGTATCATTCTCCAGCAAAGAAGCGTCGCGGATTGTCTTCTATAATAGTTCTGATCTGTAAATCGGTTATGCCTCCCTTTTTAAGGGCAGGAATGATATTTTTAAACAGATGGCTGGGATACCAGTTGGCGATCAGGGGAAAAGCCTGCTCCGGAAGATTCAGCGGACGACCCAGCCAGTTGAGGATAAAATCATGGGAAATCATCAGGCGGTTCCCATATCCTTTTTTAATCAGATCTATCATGACCGGATAGCGGCTTTCATCCATCGGACAGCCCACCAATCCCTGCAGGCCCATGCGATCCCAGGCCACATAGACCCCGCGCTTGAAAGTCTTCTCCTGGTATTCCATATCCAGGTTGTCGCTCATGTGACCAATCTGGATATGATCGGCATTGGCGCCGGAGGCAATCAGCAGATCCGCCTGTTCCGGTCCCATGGTTCCGTGCTGAGTGTGGGTGATGATTGGAATTCCAGCATCTTTCTGAACTCTGGCGGCGGCCGTGAACATGAGTTTTTCATAATCTGTAATCTGATTCATGCTGGAGCCGACCTTGATAACACCGGCTTTGCTACCGGTCCCCAAAATCCCAACAGTAGCCTCTTTCATAAACAGTTCATAAAGCTCTTCTCGAATGTCGCCCAGAGAGGCACGAAATTTCCAGTAGGTTGGCGCGCCTTCTCCTTCAAAATAATATCCTGTAGCGCAGACGATATTGACCTCTGATTTCTCGGAAACTTCCTTTAATACATCCACATTCCGGCCGCCGTCGTTGGGTGTGGCATCCACGTAGGTCTTCAATCCGTAATTTTCTTTAAGGTCTTTTAACACCGCAACAGCGTTGTTAATGACCGTGGTACGGTCAAACGGCGCCACAGTCTGGTCTCCTTCCCAGCCCGGATATCCATAAAGTACATGTTCGTGCATCAATGTTACTCCCAGTTCCTCCGGGGCAATGGGCCCAAGAACCGTATTCACTCTTTTTGCAGCCATGTCTCTCACCCTCCTGCGATGTAATGGTCGTTGTCTGTCCGTGATCTGTGCTTTTATCTGTTTCTTTCAGCTTCCTGAAGCTGGCGCCAGAGTATTTTACCGGCGCCGCTCTTGGGAAGTGCATCGGTAAATTCAACGATACGGGGATATTTATATGCGGACATCTGTTCCTTTGCCCAGTTGATAATCTCTTGAGCGGTTGTTTTACCTTTAAATTCCGGGTTGAGAACAATATATGCCTTGACATTTTCCACCCTTTCCATGTCAGAGACACCGATAACGCAGGCTTCCATTACCGCAGGATGCCGGTAAAGCTGTGCTTCCACTTCGGAGGGCCACACTTTGAAACCGGCGGCATTGATCATCCGTTTCAGCCGGTCCACGATGAAAAAATAGCCTTCATCGTCCATATAGGCGATGTCGCCCGTTCGAAAATACCTTCGGCCATCCAGTTCCAGAAAAGCCTCAGCGGTTTCCTGCGGTTTTTTCCAGTAGCCCTTGAAAACCTGCGGACCGCTTGAAATAATTTCTCCGGTTTGACCGGAAGGCACTTCCTTCAATGTGGAAATATCGACAATCCGCGAATCCACGCCGAAAACCGGAATGCCGATCGAGCCCAGCTTGGGCCGGTCCGGCGGATTCCAATGCGTCTGGGAAATAGTTTCAGTCAACCCGTAGCCTTCGGCAAAGGTCAATCCCGTCAGATTCAGCAGTTTTTCACCGATCGCCGGCGGCAAAGGCGCGCCGCCGCCGCCGACAAAAGAAAGCGACGTCAGATTCCGCTGCTGAATATCCGGTGAGGCCAGAAGGTCGATCAACATGGTGGTAATATTAGGCCAGAGGGTCACACCGAATTTTTCAATGGACTGGAGAGCCGCTTCCCGATCCCATCGCGTCAGAATAACAAAGCAGGCACCGGCGGCAACCGTTCCCAGAAAACTGTGAATGAGACCCGTGACATGGAAAAAGGGCAGGGCTGCCAGATTGACCGTTGCCGGACTGGCGCCGGCCCAGAAAACAGAGCCCATGGCATTGGCCATGATGGCCTGGTGGGTGTGCATACAGCCTTTGGGTATGCCTGTGGAACCGGCGGTATATGGCAGCAGGCAGATATCATCCGGTTGAATGCTCATCTCCGGCGGCATCGGGGCATTACGCAAAAAATCTTTCCATATGGTTGCATCTTCAACGCTTTTAGCTGCCTGTGTCATAAAAGCGGGGACAGGCAGGGCGGGCTGGATTGGCAGATAGTCGTGATAGGCGCCAACCACGATATTCTTTTTATCGAAGTTTTGAAGCTCTTTTGCGATTCCCGCGTAAAGGTCAGTGGTTGTGATGACGGTTCGGGCGCCGCTGTCTTTCAACAGTCTCGTGAATTCGGGCCCCTTTAACATCGGATTGAGCGGTACAACGGTAGCACCAGCCCTCAGAATGCCGAAAAAGCTGACCGCAAAATGCGGGCTGTTCTGTAAATACAGCGCCACGCGGTCCCCCGGATGGATGCCGATATCGCACAACGCACCGGCAAACTGCAACGCCTGCTTCCAGAATTCGCGATACGTGATTTCGGTGCCATAGTAGATTATGGCGGTCCGCTCCGGATAGCGCCTGGCGGATGTTTCCAGAAGATCATGAAGGGGGACATGGGGGACCGGCAGCAATTTGGGAAGTCGTTTCGGCCAAAAAGGATAATGCGTCTGGTTCATTTTACCTCCTTGTATCGAAAAAAATTGTTTCAGGCAGCCATCCACTATCCGTATGGGCTGATTTCAAACCCGCATCATAAACGCGAACATGAAACATCCAAAAAGCTGAAATGGATGATTTATTGTTTGAAAAGACCGTATGTAAATAAATGAGGGATGTCAATAAAAAACGATCGTTCGTTTTATAATCCGAAAGTCTATAGCTGGACTTTCTCCCTACTCTCGAAGCTGCCGCCCGGTCAGCTTGATAAACACACTCTCAAGATTAGCCTCCGCGCAATACTGCCCCGTGGCTTCATCCCGGCAATAACGGTTGATCAGATCGTTCACGGAACCAGACGCGATAATTCGGCCACAATCCATGATCGCTACTTCATCACACAACACCTGGGCTTCTTCCATGTAGTGGGTGGTCAGAATGATGGTTTTACCCTGAGCTTTGAAATCTATGATAATATCCCAGAAATTCCGTCTGGCCTGCGGATCCATACCGGTTGAAGGCTCGTCCAGAAAGAGCAGTTCCGGCTGGTTCACCAGCGCGATCGCCAAAAGCAGGCGCTGACGCTGGCCGCCGGAAATGCGGTCATTATATCGGTGCTGGATATCCGTCAGGTTACAGGCTGTCAGAAGACTGTTAATATCCGCGGTCTTGTGATAAAGCTGCTGAAATGTTTTCAGCGTCTCACGAACCGTCAGAAAAGAAAGAAGCGCGGTATTCTGAAACTGGATACCGATTTCCTCGTTGAAACTGCCGGTGCGAGGGCCGCCTTTATAATAGATATCACCGGATGTCGGCGCAACAATACCTTCCAGCATCTCGATGGTGGTGGTCTTGCCGGCACCATTAGGCCCCAGCAGTCCAAAGCAGACGCCGGAGGAGATCATAAAACTGATATCGTCAACGGCCGTAAGGGATTTATAGGTTTTCACCAGATGTCTGACATCAAGCAAATGGGCCATCGCGAAATAGATTCCGTTTCAGGTTATTATTGTCTAAAACTGATATAGTACCTGTGCTTTTTGAGGTTTCTTTACAAAAAAACCCAGCGGATCAATAACTTCACGAATCATCCTCAGTTCTGTCTCCGTCGGGGGATCAAACGCAGTGATATTCGGATCCATCAACAGCTCGAACCCCGTTGCAGCCTGAACGCTGGCCGCGGTTTCTCCCGGCATGGTCTGAAGCAGCTTCATTCGGTGCGTTTTGTCATCAAAGCCCAAAATCGCCTTTGTGGTAATCACCCGATAAGGTCCCTTTCCCAGCAGTCCCGCTTTTTTTCTCGCTCCGGGACTGCCGTCCAGATAGCCAGGACTGGTGATGTAATTCAGCTTTTTATTGAAGCGCCTGCGCTCATGCGGCATGATCAATATGGTCCGTTCGCAGGAAGATGCCATGTCACTGGCGCCGCCACTGCCCGGAAGCCTGGTTGCAGGCTTCATATAATCCTCCGGAAACTTCCCCATCATGGTGGAATTCAAGTTTCCAAACGGATCTATCTCGGCGCCGCCGACAAATCCGAAATCACAAAAACCCCGCTGGGTCATTTCAAACGCAGAGTTCAGGCCTCTGACATACGATGCACCGCTGGATGTCCGGGAATCACCTACCGAAAACGGAAGGCCGCTTTCCAGCGCAGGGTCAACAGCACCCGCTTCAAACACAGCGGTGATGCCCGGTGCGTGCGTTTTCCGAGCCAGGAGCGTTGCAATCATCGGAAGCCCCGTACCCACAAACACCACTTTGCCATTTTCCAATACCCGCGACCCGGCTATTACCAACATTTCCTGGGGGGTGTACTCCGTACCGGCAATTATCACGCAAACTCCTTACATCAGCTTTTCGAAATTTCTCATTTCAGAGTGATATTCTTCCAGAATTTTCCGCACCGGAAATGTGTCGATAAATTCCCCGAAATCCTGGACGCCCCAAATGTAGTCGTCATAATAGGCCGTCAAGGGTTTTTTATCTTCCATCGTTAAATGCTTGGCCAGCGCATGAAATGAAGCGATATGCTCTTTGTTGAAATAATAATGTCTGCGGCAACTGGTTGGATATGCCCCGAACGGGACCTGCACCACCGCATCCACCGCAAAAAAAGGAATGGCAATATCACGGGGTTTTCGTGTAAGCAATTCATGCGGTACGATCTGCTCGCAGGTAACAATGGTATGGGCCGCCGCCATGGCCATTTCCGGGCAGGTGGCTTCGGTTCCCCGAATAATACAGTTGCCGTATTGATCTGCTGTTTGCACATGAAGTATCGCCACATTCGGATGACTGGCCGGAACCAGCACAATCGGCGTTCCGGTAAAAGGGCACTCCATCACTTTGGCGCGGCATTTTTCCAGAATATCGCTGCCCAAAGGCCCTCGTGTAGGAAGAAAAGGCACTCCCATAGCGCCGGCTTTAAAACGGGCGGACATATTGTAGTTGCTCCAGTCTTCCAGCTCCAGCTTTCCGCGCTCGGCCAAATAGCGGAAAACAGGCGACAGTCCGAAAGACTCATGCGCCCAGTAAGCAAATTCAATGCGCCTGATTGAAAAATGATCCGGGGCAATCGCCATGGCGCCGCCCAGATAATCCATCGCCATGCCGCTGGATTGAAATGAAAACGTCATGTCTTTAAAGCCATGCCGGATCATTTCATGGCACGTTGCAATCGGCTGACGAATATTGACAAATCCGCCGATCGCCACGTTGTCGCCGTCTTTAATAAAGGCATCCACCGCCTCTTTTAAAGTGCAACGCTTGTCTCTTCTGGATTTATCCTTGTCAACCAGCGCCGCCCTTGCTTCATCCGGCGTTAAACCTGTCCAGAACATAGAAACCCTTTCATTCATAAAATCTGAAGAATGCTCTCCTAACGGCCGCCCGGGCCGGAATTCCTTAGTCTGTGTCTTTGCTGCTCACAAGTTTCAGCGCACTCTCATACAGCCTGGCTTGTTCAGCCTTGTAGTGCCGGGATTTCAACATCCGCCTGCTCTTCGCGGTACGGTGCAGATCGTCCGCACTGATTGACAAACGCGTCAATGCCCCAAGCCGAAAGCTGTCGCGGTCCACACCTGGATCGAGCCGATTGGCCAGAGACCATATTCGAGTGCCCTCCTTTGACGGCGTATAACTTGCGACCCTGGTGACCGGAACATCAATTGCCTGAATGTTATTATATGTGGACTGGAAGAGATCGCGCAGGTCCGTCGCAAAGAGATCGCCAAGGTTATTCGGCGGCAGACCCAGCAGCAATTCTTCGGTTTTTATGATGGAAGCCGTGGAGTAATGCCTTTTAGCCACATAACCGGGCCTTGCATATGGGCTGACAACAATCAGCGGGGTGCGATAAGGGTGAATATGGTCCAGCGTGGACTGGGCATCGTCAAAAGTCATAAAAATCGCACTGCCCTCGCCTGTTGACGGGTTGTAGTACACCGGACTGTTCATGATGTGCTCGACGACCATGCTCACCGCAACGTCACCATCAGCAACCTGCTGAACCGGACCGTTTGTGATCAACGTGGAGTTAGCCGCAGCCCCGGTATGAGAGTTCGGAATCCAGATATGAACGTATTGCGGCAGCGTTCCCTGGCTGACCATTCGGTCGAAATCGCTGATGAACTCCTTTGCGCGGCGCTGGTCGGAGATATTGAGATTAAAGCCCGGAAAGTTGGTGTCTATGCGCGCCTCGCCACTGGCATTTTCCCCACCCAGGATGGCGAGCATGGGCAGTTGGAGGTAAAAAGACTCTCCCAATCCCTGGGTAATACTGTCCACGTCTCCAACATTTTGCAGTGGGTTGGTGACATTGAGAGGGGCGGTGCCTGGAGGGTTGCC
>DAIEFO010000004.1:0-10760 GCA_027325475.1 Desulfobacteraceae bacterium
TGATGACGACATGTTCCCCGCCGGGTATTTCAATTGGAAAATTTTCATGCAGTGCATCCCGTCGCATCGCATCGGCCGTCTGCCCCAGCAGAAATTGATCCCATATACCCCACTCCGGATGATAATGATCTACAATTCCATAGCCAAAATAGGTGGCGAAACTTTCATTGAGCCATAAATATTTCCAGTCTGAAGGCGTAACCAGATTACCGAACCACTGATGCACAGTTTCATGCGCAATGATTTCACATATCCGCCCTTTTCCTGATGTGGACGTCACTCCCGGATAACACAGCAGCAGATTTTCCCGGAATGTAATGGCGCCCCAGTTTTCCATGGCGCCGAATGCAAAATCAGGGATGGCAATTAAATCCAGCTTGGAAAACGGATATGCGATGCCATAATATTGCTCGCAGTATTCCAGGGCATTACCGCCGAAATCAAGGCCGAAATCGGCAAAAGACGTCATGCCCGGCATGGTGATGACACGCACCCGTTCAGAATCCGCTTTACGAACATACTGAAAATCCGCAACCCCGAAAAAAACCAGATAGGTGGACATTCGAGGCGTACGCTCGAAAATAAAGCGGCGCCGCCCGTTTTCCAAAGGCGTGATCTGTGCGATCGCCGCATTTGAAACTGCACTGAAGCCGGGTTCCACATCTATTTCTATGTCAAAACTGGCTTTATATGCCGGATGATCGCAGCAGGGAAACGCCCGCCGGGCATCGCTTTCCTGAAACTGTGTGACGGCAAGAACCTTCGAATGCCCATTGTGTACATAGCGGCTCTGATAAAATCCGGCCATCAGGTCATTGATCTGTCCATCACAAACGACCCAAACGCGTATCTGACCGGACACGGCCCGCGGCAGCACAATCCGCAGCGTTTCATTTTCCGGTTCCAGAACGAATGTGCAATCTTCAAATACATCGCCGCATTCGGCCCCGCAGTTTCTGACAGTCAGATCCAGGGCATTCAGGACAATTTCTTTCACCGAATCAGCGGGTTCAAAGAGAATCTCCGTCCGGACGCTAAAACGGAACTGGTTCAGATCGGGTTCGATATGCAGTGAATAATGGACAGGGTGTATTTGTGACATGAACGCCTCGCGTAACATCAATGATCCGTCAGGGTTAGAAGGTTTTTGTTGATAGCGATATGATATTCCGGTTGAAGCCATTCCTGATGCCCGCTCTGAAACGGAATATACACCAGCGCAAACCGAGTGGGCCGGATGGATATCTGCGGCAGCATCGGCATTCGCGTTTCGGCCGGTTTCATCATGCCGGCCAGACTGATTTTAAGGGCTTCCGCAGCCTCTTTGACCGGAAGCGTCGCCGGGTAGCATGACCCCGGAGGATTACCGGCAGCAGGATTTTCCTGGGGCTGCGTCAGATTCATCTGGATGGACAGCGATAAAAACGCTTTAGGGCTCAGCCTGAACGCAGGAGACCAGAAATAACAGGGTATCTTGTCCCATCCTTTCTGCACCACCTTCGGCAGATTGGCCACTCGAACCAGATCGGCATATGATGACAGGGCCAGCCCTGTAACATCCGCAGCAATTCTCCAGAACGGCACATAAAGATCGGCCGTCTCATGTCCAGGGAGAAACATTACCGGAACAGGCTTCAAAGCAGCGCCCACCGGCTGCCATGCCCGGTTGCAGTTGGTGCAGGACAGCACCAGTGCGTTACGTTCCCCCGACAAATCCCAGCCGCATGACGGGCACAGTGCCGGGACAAAACGCAGCGGCCAGTGAAAAGTTTCAGATACCGCAAATCCATCCATCACGCCTTCGGGAAGGGGATCGGAAACCGGACGGTTCAAAACCGCGTCCACAGCACAGGAATCAATGTAAAACGGTGCATAGATCAGGCTGAGGGTTTCACCGACATGGGCATGATGATACACCTTGGCTCCGGAGAATGACGACTGAAAAACGTCTTCCTGATGCTGGAGAACTGTTCTGACAGGAAGGTCAGGAGCTAAAAAATGCCCCTGAGTATCCGGCGCGACAAATGACAACTTCATGGCCTGCGCCCTTACCCCCAGCGTCATCGGGAAATACGGAGCATCCACCGCCTGCTGGGTGACATCGACAAAGCGCTGTTGAACTTCCTGACCCACGCAACCGTATTGCATCCCGCGGTAACGCCAGTAAGGCAAAAAAAAGATATCTTTTCCCGGATTCGCTGGATGAGGCAGCATATAGCGGAAAACACCTTCCGGAATCAGACAGGATTTAACCCGGCAATACTGGCAGGTAAATATCCGGTCTGTTTCTTCAAGCAGCGCCGGCGCACCGCATTGGGGGCACTGATAATCTATCTGGATATTGATAGCAAAGACTCCTCTGTGGAGAAATATCCCCTCGAAATGGACTGCTCCTCAAAAGTCCGGAAACGCCGCGATGAGGCTTTCTGTAAAACCATCAGGGCTGAGATGCACTTTCAGATGCGGAACAGCCGCACGCAGGGCAGAATTTATCGCCGGCCATCAATGGCTTTCCGCATTGATGGCATGACGTCAGACATTGCAGTGGGCTGCCGCACTGCGGACAGAATTTAGCATCCGCGGGCACGGTGCTCCGGCATTTCGGACATATTCCCCCGGATGAAGGCGCAGCTTCCGGATGCGTCATTCCCGCTGCAATATACGGCGCCATCACCCCCGGCATCATCAACCCCATGCCGGTTCCCAGCCCGGCGCCAGCCCCGCCTTCGTTTTCTGCGGCTTTTTCGATGGCCATGGCTGTTTTCATCTGCATTAACCGGTTCATATCCTGAATGGCGCCCATGCGGCTCCGGTCGTCAATGGCCTGCTGAACTTCCGCAGGCGGTGTGATGGCATTGATGAAAAGCTGATCCAATGACATCCCGAAACGTTCAAAATCATTTTTCAGACGCTCAGAGAGCGCGACCGACATTTCATCGTATCTGGCAGGCAGATTCAGGAGAGAATCGAGTGTTTCCCCCAGATAATCGTTCAAACGGGAGACAACCACCTGGTTCAAATAATCTTCGATTTCCCCGGCCGTAAACATTCCCTGCGTTCCTACCAGCGTGTTGATAAAAAGCCCGGGTTTGACCACCTGAAGATTAAACACGCCAAACGCCCTCAAGCGGACAAGCCCCAGTATAGCGTCTTTAAACGCCACCGGATCCCGGGTTCCCCATTTGAGATTGGTGAAGGTTTTAAGATTGACAAAATACACTTCTGCCCGGAGCGGACTGGTCATTCCCCATGGACTGCTCAGGATTTTGGTCAGAATCGGAATATTGAGGGTTTTCAGGGTATGCCTGCCAGGCCCGAACGCGGCCACTGCCCGGCCCTGATAGAAAAAAACGGCCGCCTGGCTTTCGCGAACTGTCAATTGCGCTCCGAATTTGATATCTCCGGAACCGGTTTCCGGAATACGATGTACCAGTTCTTTACCGGTCTCATCGAACCATTCGATGACTTCGAGAAAAAACACGTTCGGACTGTTCATGCCTGTCTCCTTCTGTAAGATGAAGAACGCTGCCCTGGTCTTGATGCCTTCGTAAAAAGTCGAATCTCGGACGACTTCGTAAAATGTTCGCAGGCAAGGCGTGCAAATCCTGAGAAATGAAGCGTACTTTGTCGTACACTGCAATGACGAAGGATGCGGCACAACGCAGCATGCGGACTTTTTACAAAGCCGTCCGTCTTAGTTCAGAAAAAGTTCCGTACTGATATATCTCTCTCCGGTACTGGGCAAAATGACCACGATCCGCTTGCCTTCCGAGTCGCTGCGCTTCCCGATTTCCATGGCGGCCCACACGGCGGCTCCCGATGAAATGCCGCAAAGAATCCCTTCCTGAGACGCCAGCTTTCGGGCGGTGTCAAACGCCTGTTCGCTGGTAACGGTCACGACCTCATCCAGAATGCTCTGATCGAGCACCTGCGGAATGAACCCTGCACCGATCCCCTGAAGCTTGTGAGGCCCGGGTTTTCCGCCCGACAGCACTGGAGACTCCGCAGGTTCGACGGCAATAGCGCGAAAAGACGCCTTGCGGGACTTGATCACCTGGGCAATGCCCGTAATGGTGCCGCCTGTGCCGATCCCGGCCACCAGCATATCCACATGGCCGTTCGTATCATTCCATATTTCGATGGCTGTCGTTTCCCGATGGGCCTGAGGATTGGCCGGATTTTCGAACTGGTTCGGCATATAGACATTCGGGTCTGCCGCTGCAATCTCACGAGCGGCATCAATAGCGCCTTTCATTCCCTGCGCACCTGGGGTCAGTATCAGCTCCGCTCCCAGGTGTTTCAGCAACTTTCGCCGTTCCATGCTCATGGTTTCAGGCATGGTCAGGCACAAGCGATAGTTTCTGGCCGCGCAAACAAAGGCCAGAGCAATGCCGGTATTGCCGCTGGTCGGCTCGACGATTCGGGTGTCCGGATGCACCAGGCCCGCTTTTTCGGCAGCATCCAGCATCCGTACCGCCACCCGGTCCTTGACACTGCCGAGGGGATTGAAAAACTCC
Source organism: Desulfobacteraceae bacterium (assembly GCA_027325475.1). Classification (GTDB taxonomy): domain Bacteria; phylum Desulfobacterota; class Desulfobacteria; order Desulfobacterales; family Desulfatirhabdiaceae; genus RAAP-1. Next base: position 4,518 of record DAIEFO010000004.1, read on the forward strand.
AGTTTTGCAATGATCTCGGCATGAATCCCCTGACTGATCCGGTTCAACCGCACCAGCGGCGTATGCCCTGTCGTATGGTCGATGCGTGAAAATATGGTCATATGTCACCCTCGCTTCAGAATCCGAAATTCGACTTTTAACCATGGAAATACATTTCCACGATGGGGGCGGCGAATACCGCCATGCCCGTTTACGAGACTATCGGTTGATATATCGTCGGATTTATGGTGCAGTACCGCATCATGATTAACCGTAAAAACATCCATTTGTCAAATATAGTTTTGACGGCTTTATAAAAAGTCCGGATGCTGCGTTGCGCCGCATCCTTCGTCATTGCAGCGTACCCAAAAGTACGCTTCATTCCTCAGGATTTGCGCGCCTTGCCTGCGAACTTTTTACAAAGCCGTCCCCAAATCGACTTTTTACGAGAGCATCAGTTTTGGCGGCTTCGCAAAAGCCCCCCGTACGTCATTAGCCAACTCTTTCATTAAAGAATCGCGCCTTTTCGTATCCGGTACGGCTTATCGATCCATTACAGCACGATCACACTGGTTGCACTGAGAACACTGGGAATGGTCTATCACACAGATCAAAAACCCTTTTTCAAGGGAAACCGTTGCCGTCTTTTCGCAAAACACATTGCTGATGCTCCGGGTAGAACCTGCATAAAGTGTCTCATGGAAAAGAGGATATTCCAACCCGCCAGTACAGACGCCAACCGCTTCAGAACATAGCGGAATCAGAGAAAGAATATCGCCCGTATTCCCGGAAAACTCTCGATGCTCCCCTCCCCGAATCAGACAGATTTCCTGTGAGCCATCGATAATGTGCACGGTAATCCCGGAAATTCGCGGAGACATCAGAAGCATCACATTGGCGATCGTCATATCCCACCGGGCGCCCAGGGCCGCCAGCAACAAAATAGTATCCGCCCCCAGATTGACAGCATGATCCAGCGCCAGTTCCAGATCGGTCTGATCCTTGCGCGGGGGATAACGGTACATCGGAATGTCGGCCAGGGATATGGCTTTCAAATCTTCGGAAGAAAGCGAATCCGTATCACCGACGACTGCATGAGGAAGGATGTTCCACCGGACGCAGTGATGGTATCCGCCATCCACTGCAATGACAATATCGTCAGGCTGAATCACGACAGCGGCATCCGCGGAGCAAACGCCATTGGCAATTACGACGGCACGCATGTTGTTGCACCCCTGAACGGAAAAGACCGGAACAAAGCCGGCATTTTACGAAGCCGTCAAAATAGGTTCAATCTCCCTGAGACTGGTGATATGAAATCGGGCGTCGAGAGCGGGATTTTTATAAGCGGCCAAAATGACGCCGGCGGCTTCCGATGCTATCTGATCAAGCTTGGAATCACCAATATAAAGCATTTGTTCCGGTTCGATCTGAAAATGCGTAAGAATTTTTATCAGAGGATCCGGATAGGGTTTGGGACGGGGAACATCCAGGGCACTCACCACCAGATCGAAATAACCTTCAAGATGATGCGCTTTCAGCACCGGATGAATCGTATTGGTTCTGTTGGTAGCGATCGCCGTGTGGTATTCAGGCCGCAGACGGTCGATCAAAGGCTTTAAATACGGTTCGATTTCCATTTTTTGCAGAAACGGCAGGTATGGCATACTCAGCCGGTATTCGTTGGCTTTGACCGCTTCATCTTTGTCCGGAAAAAGATGATCAATCGCCTCGTCAGCGGTATGCATATACACATAGGCAAACTGGCTTTCCGTCAGGTCCGGTTTGTGCATATAATGCAATATCTCATTATAATACAGTTTATTAGCCACCTCGGTATCAAACATGACACCATCACAGTCAAATGCAATCAGACGTATGCGCATAATTTCCTGCTGATCAGATATCCGGGCGGACTTCACATTGTGAAACCATGCCCGGAACATCTTTTCTGTCTCTTATTTTTTAGGTGGCGCTTCCAGTATCTGTCCATAAACGCTGATCTGGATTTCCGGCTTGATTGTGCTGTCGGTCTTGAGGACAATCACATCATAGTAGCGGCCAGGATCTTTTTTGATATTTTCAGCGGTCAGAACATAAGAGATCGTGTTACCATCTTTCTTTTCTTCAATTTTTGCCTGAATATCGGTCCCATTTTTCGGCTTGGCTTCGAGTACCTTAAAAGGATACTGGGCTACCGGTGTAATTGTGACAGAACCGCTCACAGGCTCTCCGACATTGCCATGCAACACCAGTCTGTTCGGCGTAATTGTCATGAATTTTTCCACATTGCCCGTTATGGTCAACGTGATATTGGGCTGTTTTACCGCACTGGTTTCCACCAAAACACTTTTTTTCACCATATTGCCGCCATACCCGCTGGTATTGACTTTAATGGTGACTTTTCCCTCGCCGCCGGCGGGGATTTGCCGCGTGTAAAAAGCGGCGGTGCAACCTCAGCCGGTTCTGACATTCATGATGGTCAGAACATCCTTCCCGGTGTTTTTTATCATAAAATCATGAACGATTTCCGTACCATCTACGACAGGCTGAAACGTGTACAGGGCTTCAGGTACAGAATACACAAGGTTGTCATCGGCTTTATCCTGGGCTGCAACGGCAATAGGCAGCATCACAAGACATGCCACCAGCGCCCATTGGATACAATATTTCACTTTCATAACATAGTTCTCCGATAATATTTGATAATCTTGATAAATGACATCTCCGGCAGTGAAAAGCGGAGCAATGTTTATGCCCCATTCGCCCGAATGTCAAGCGGGCCAGTAAGATATCTGTAAATTTTGACGGCTTCGTAAAAAGTCCGGATGCTGCGTTGCGCTGCATCCTTCGTCATTGCGGCGTACCCAAAAGTACGCCTCATTCCTCAGGATTTGCGCGCCTTGCGAACTTTTTACGAAGTCGTCCGAAATTCGACTTTTTACGAGGGCATCAATTTTCAAATGCGATCAAAATGCGAAAACTGCATGGTAAATGTACCGCGGCCCTGAGACGCTGACCGGATGGCTGTGGAATATCCGAACATCCGCGCCAGAGGGACGCTGGCCCGGATGGACTGAACTCCGATTTTAGGTTCAATGGCTTCGATTTTCCCTCCGCGGCTGCTAAGATCAGCGATCACTTCTCCCATGAACAGGTCCGGAACCAGAATTTCCACATCCATGATCGGATCCAGCAAATATGGCGCTCCTTTGGACAGGGCTTCCTTGCAGGCCATGGAAGCGCTCACTTTATATGCCAGTTCTGTCCCCTGAGATTCACGGGATACACCATCGGTCAGGCTGGCTTCGATATCTACAACCGGATATCCCATAAGCGCCCCGCTTTCCAGAGATTCCATCACGCCGTTTTCGATGGATTTTATGAACTGGGCAGATATTTTTTCTTCCGGAACCACAGACACAAAGCGGTTGCCGGTTCCTCTCGGAAGCGGTTTCAAGCTGATACAGACTTCAGCATAATGGCGCTGTCCTGCAACTTCTCTGTCGAATACAGCGGTCGCGGACGCTTCTTTTTCGATGGTTTCCCGATATACCACCTGGGGTTTTCCCACATGAACGCTGGTATTGAACTCCCGCTGCATCCGGCTGATAATGATTTCAAGGTGCAATTCCCCCATACCGGACAGAATTTTCTGCCCTGTGTTTTCATCTTCCTTGACGCGCAGGGTCGGATCTTCCGCCAGAAATTTTTCCAGAACCAGATCGAGTTTTTCCTGATCCGAATGGGTGGACGGTTCGATTGCCAGTGAAATAACCGGTTCGTAAAATTCCATTTTCTCAAGAAGAATAGGATAAGATGGCTGACACAGGGTTTCTCCGGTGGAGGATTCTTTTAAACCCATGACGCCTACGATAGATCCGGCGCCGGATTCCTCAATCCGCTCCCGCTTGTTGGCGTGCATCTGAAGGATTCGGGATAGTTTTTCCTTCTTGTTCCGGCTGGGATTGAACACATCGTCGCCGGCCTTGATCTTTCCACTGTAAATCCGGATAAAGGAAAGCTTTCGGCCCTCCGCCATCGAAACCTTGAATATCAGAGCCGCCAGAGGCGCCTTGTCCATCGGCGGGCATTCGACAGGCTCTCCGGTTTGTGGATGAACGCCTTTGATGGGAGGGATATCGGCAGGACTGGGCAGAAACTGAACGATAGCATCCAGAAGCGGCTGCACTCCCTTATTTTTCAGGGCTGACCCACACAGCACCGGCACCAGTTTAAGCTCGATGGTGGCTTTTCGTATTGCTTCCAGCAACACGGCAGGTTCAACAGGGCTTTCCGAGAGATACGCTTCCATGATCTGATCATCGGTTTCAGCCAGCATTTCCATCAGTGTTTCCCGATGACTGCGCGCCGATTCCAGATACTCCGCTGAGATATCTTCGTGGATAAAGGTGGCGCCCAGAGAATCGTCATCCCACAGGATTTGTTTCATATGAATCAGGTCAATCACACCCCTGAAAGTCTCTTCACTGCCGACAGGAATCTGCAGAACCAGAGGAACGGCATGAAGCCTGGATTTCATCATCTCCACAACACGCTCGAAATCGGCGCCGATTCTGTCCATCTTGTTGATAAAAGCGATCTTGGGCACATGATATTTATCGGCCTGACGCCAGACGGTTTCAGACTGAGGTTCGACCCCGCCTACCGCGCAGAAAACGCCGATAGCGCCATCTAAAACCCGAAGCGAGCGTTCCACCTCGATAGTGAAGTCCACATGCCCAGGAGTGTCTATTAACTGAATGTCACAATCTTTCCAGTGACAGGTAGTAACCGCCGACGTAATGGTAATGCCGCGTTCCTGCTCATCCGGCATCCAGTCCATAACTGCTTCCCCGTCATGGACTTCTCCCATTTTGTGAGATTTACCCGTATAATAAAGGATTCGTTCGGTGACTGTCGTTTTTCCGGCATCAATGTGGGCAATGATGCCAATATTGCGGATAGCATGGATTTTTTGCTTTTTCATGGCGTCCAACCTGTTGGTATTTAAAATGGTGGATTTTATGGCAACGATTGTTTGAAGTCAAGGAAATGCTCAGAAAATCGGGAAACGGCGGGCTCGACTGTTTTCTATTGAAATTTGACGATTTCGTAAAAAACCCGCATGTTGCGCCAGCGCTGTATCCTTCGTCGTTACGGCATACCCCAATGTTCGTCTCAGGCCTCAGAATTTGCACGCCCTACCTGTGAACTTTTTACAAAGCTGTCCGAAAATCAACTTTTACGAGAGTATCAATCATGCTAATGTGAAAAAGTCGATCGGCTACGACACGGTTCGATGAGAAACTATTCAAAAGCCTTTCAAAACGCATTATGATGGTTGGGAGATGTTCCGAAACATGCAGCAGTTTCCAGGCCGTTTGAACTTTCTGAACATAAGCGCCGGTAACGCCCCCGGAACGCTGTCCGTATGTTCATCCCATCCTGCCGTACTGCAAACGGCGATGGCGATGGCCGCACGGGAAAATCGACCGTTTCTGGTGGAGGCAACCGCCAGCCAGGTCAATCAATTCGGAGGATATTCGGGCATGACGCCGGCGGCATTTGCGGCATATGTCCGGCAACTGGCGGAAACGGCGGGTCTGTCGAAAGATCGCATTGTTATCGGCGCAGATCATCTGGGACCCCATGTCTGGAAACATGAATCCGCCGCGGTCGCGATGGCAAAATCCATAGAACTTGCGCGGGAATGCGTCGCCGCCGGATTCAAGAAAATACATATAGATACCGACATTCCCTGCGCTGACGATCCATCCGGAAAGTTGAATCCTGAAACAGCGGCCAGAAGAGCAGCAACACTCTGTCTGGAGGCGGAAATCACGGCATCACAAGGGACTTTCCGCGATGACGATCTGCCTGTATATGTGATCGGCAACGAAGTCCCCTCTCCCGGCGGCAGCCTTGAAAGCGCCTTATCCATCACCGATCCGGATACACTGCTGTCGTCGCTGAAACTTTTCGAACGGATTTTTCTTGAAATGAACCTTGCGGATGCCTGGCGGCGCGTCATCGCCATCGTGGTGCAGCCCGGTGTGGATTTCGGAAATCAGCGCATCGCCATTTACCGGCGAAAGCGCGCCGCTGCATTGTCCAACGCTTTCAGGAACCTGCCGGAAGGTATGCGATTTGAAATTCATTCCACAGACTTCCAGCCGCCCGAAGCGCTCCGCCAGATGGTCGAAGATCACTTCAGCCTGATCAAAGCCGGGCCATGCCTGACATTTGCGTTCCGAAAAGCGA
>DAIEFO010000004.1:10864-13606 GCA_027325475.1 Desulfobacteraceae bacterium
AAACCCCATTATCAGGGGTCTCCGGAAACCATACGGTTTTTACAGTATTTCAGCTATAAAGACCGCATCCGGTATTACTGGAACCGGCCGGAAGCCACGGATGCCGCAAAGAGGCTGCATCACAACCTGCGCCGTCCCATTCCGGATGCGCTGATTCAGCAATACCTGCCTGATATATATCCTGAAATAAAATCAGGGGTTATACCTTCCGATTCGCTGTCCATCATCCGACATTATATTCAGAACGCCTTGAAGCCCTACCGCGACGCCTGCATGTAATCACTAAAGAAACCCATTACTGGCGGATCGATACGCTATCCGCCGTTTGCTGCAACGTCTCTGACTGACCGCTGATTTTTTTTAATAAAACGCTGGAAACTTTTTGCCAGAAGTCCGAAGGCAGCGTCGGTTTGGTGGATGCGCTGGTATCGTCCGGATCAGTAAACATGAACAGCAGTTGCGTTAAACCGGAGCCTGGTGGATAGCTTGGCGCAGAAACCCACCCGTCCCCATCCCTGTCCACATAAGGGTCCTGCGCCATCACCTGCGACAGATCGATCAACGGCGCATTCAACTGATACATGTCATTGAGTTTTCCCAGCAAATAATTGGCGATCAATGCCTGCCCGGTGTATCCCGGATGCACCCCGTCCAGACTGAAGGCGCTGCCCCTGGACCATTTCCGGCTCAGTGTTTTCCCGCCGACTTTTACCGGCGTCGCACCGCTTAAAACATCATCCAGATAGGCGCCCACATCCAGAACCGTTACATTGCTGTAAGATCCGGCAGCCGCCTTGATGGCGTCATTGAAGCTGTCGATTCGGGACATGATATACTGCTGCTCAGATTCCGACAGCACCATACCGTCTTGCTGAACGCCATTTTTTTCAAGAATCGCATTGACCTCATCGACAGAATACCCGCTCTGAAGCAGCCCGTACATAAAAGCGAACGTCAAAAGCGACACCCGATCTCCCTTGAAGGGGTTGGTAATGGTTTCTCCGGGTTGAGCCACACGCTGAAACGTTGTGGGAACCTGATACGCTGGATTGACCTGCTGAAGATAGAACTCCAGATCATCCGAATCGAACAGATAGCCAACGGCGCTGTAATATGGAAGAGTCATGAGGAATATATGCGTACGGCTGTCACCCATTGGATTTTCCTGGTGAAGACGATCCAGAATATGATTTATCTGGGTGGTAAAATCACTGACATCCGTCATATTCCGCTGAATCGCCTGAAGCGTGTAGGGATCAAAGCTGGCCAGCCCCTTGGATCGTGCGGTCTGCAGAAACAGATTCAGGACGGGAGAAATTTCTGATGAAATGGCATCCAGTGGCAGTGGCATGTAAAAGGGATTGCTGCCGCCGGTCCCTAAAGCTGCCAGGCTGGAATCATTGTTGCCGATCCAGAGAAAGACGACGGCAGCACTGCCATCCTGCGCCGCTTCCTGTCGTTTCAGCAAGGTTAACGCCGCATCAAGTTGAGAGACAGACTGCCCGGCCACCACATTTATCGGATACAGCACTCTGTCGTAATTGTCCTGAAACTGAAATGGCCAGTCGCTGTCGCAGCGGTAGGCATTCGTGAGATAGGAAGTTGCAGCGCCCACCCGTTTGTAATATTCATACCCTTCCAGAGAGAAAATATCGGCGCCGTCCACCCCCAGGTTGGTTGGTACCTGAAACGGCAACAGGCGCTGTTCAAGAAATCCATATAACGGCTGAGAAAACTTCAGAGGCGCCACGGTTGACAGCGAATTCACCATCTTTTGAAGATAGGCGTTCAATGTATTTTCGACATTGTCGTTGGCATCCATTGTTCCCTGGGTCAGACTGTCTCCAAGAGCGATGACCTGCACAGAAGCGGCCGATGAAGGGCAAGCACCGGTCAGCGAAATGGTGACCATGATGAACGTGATTTGAGCGAAAAGCAGCCAGCCATATTTTCGCATCGCGATATGATGTTGTCGCCTCATCAATACCTCCTGCCACCCGTTTTAAAATCCATTTTACAAACTCATCAGAAATCGTCCGTCAAAAAACATCAGGATTTTTCGTCAACGACATCCGTATCCATGCTGAAGCGCTGGGTCTTATCCCATTTATGCGCACGATGCACAATGAAATCATCATAGGCGCCTTTCAGTACAACAGGAATCCAGAGCTGACAATAGGTAAAATAGGATAGAATAATCAGCAGAATATTGCTCAAGCTGTCCTCCCGCTCCCGGGAAAGCGCTATCACCAGTTCCAGTACAAACAGCCCGAATGCAAAAAACCAGACTTCGCTGTACGGACCCGGCACCGGAATGGTAATCACACCCAGAACCGCCAGAACAAACAGCAGATCGGACAATAGAATGGCTGTAAAAAAAAGATAATACACCGCCATCGAATAAAAGAGTTCCAACCCTACCACGCGGGGTTTGATGTGGAAAATATGGGCGAGATGCTTTTGAAGTACATAATTATTTCCCCTTGCCCAGCGCACCCGCTGCCGAAACCAGACCCTGAGATTCTCCGGCTCCTGTTCCCAGCTCACAGCGTAAGGAATCACCTTGATCAGATATCCGGCTTCATAAATCCGGATGGAAAGCTCGGTATCTTCTGTCAATGCCTCTTGATCCCATCCGCCCAACGTCTCCAGGAGCGACCTGTGGATCAGATAATTGGTGCCCGGCAGCGTCGCCATCCGGAACAGGTTCCAGCGCCCGGCCTGAATAATCCACTGAAAGGC
>DAIEFO010000004.1:13685-23103 GCA_027325475.1 Desulfobacteraceae bacterium
AGCCTCCGGTTGCTGACGAGCTGGCGGGCCAGATGAATGACAGAATCCGCTTCCGGGCGGTTATCCGCATCAAAAATACCGATGACATCATGACGACAGATTTTCAGCCCCAGATTCAACGCCGCCGATTTTCCCCGCGCCGCGACCTCCTTGGGAACATCGAAGAGCCGCACACGGGGATCCCGCTGCGCTGCCTTGTTCACCTGAGCGGCGGTGTCGTCCGTACTGCCGTCATTGATAACAATAAATTCAATTTTATCAACTGGATAATTCAGATTTACCAGCGCATCGAGTGTTCCAGCAATCACCATCCCTTCATTATGCGCCGGAATCATCAGGGAAATTTCAGGGAGCTCCGGATCGGCCTGCTCAATCTCTTTTTTGGTGCGCTGAGAGCGATATCCGTATCGATATCCGTTCAGAAAGAGTATGAACTGGTAACCCAGCATAAACCAGATGATGACCACGCTGAAAACAAACAGATAATTGAGCGCCAGATTCGAAAACATGAACTAACCCTTTCGTGTACGGGAAAAAGCCCGTCTGACCAGTATGGACATATATAAAAACCCCATCAAGCCGCAGGTAACGGCCCCAAAAATAACAATCGCCGTGGCGCTGTACAGGCTGGTAGTATTGACAATCACCGATGCCGTACTGTCTGCAATCACATCCACCCGGTGCTTGCCGCTGGGCAGCCGGACATTCCAGTATCCGGCGTAGGGAAAAGAATACCCCCCATAGGAAACGCCATCCACGAGAATGTCATGAGGCTCGCGGTTCAACATGGCCAGCGCCCGCGTCATGGAATCATAGGAAAAACCAAACCCCTGTTTGTTGGGCCCAAGTGTGTCCATATCACCGTTAAACCGCAACAAACGCATGTCCAGCGCCGATGTATCCACCAGCCGGAACCTGGGTTTGAACGGCGTTATCTGATGATCCCCCGGCGGCATGATAATGGCGTCTTTTCCCCAACCCGGCCATATCTGGCCATCCACCCGATAATTCTGCCACTGTCCCGGCGCTTTCAGAATCAGGGACGTCTTGGATATCACTGCCCATGAATTCGAATGAGTATCCACCTCAGCGCTGTGCGCCATCACCCTGGACAGCAGTTCCATATCCTGATAAGGGATGGTGCCCTCACTGTAAAGCGCAACCCTGCCGGAAGCCCGCCCTGCCGAAACCACGGTCTGGGCCAGTTCAATCCCCATATCCGTCGGAGTCGGTGCCGATGATTTGGCGATATCCCGATCCGAAACGACGTTAATATCGAACATCAAACGCCTGGAATCGGGTACCAGCTTGAGATAGGTCTCTGCAAATTTCTGATACCGATCCGGACTGTCCGCCCAGAAGTGGGCCGGGTCTTCCACCTGAAGTGTAAACGGATATTGTTTCATGAGCGGCAGAATCAACCGGGAATCCATACCGGTATCCCGGGTGACGGTCTTGGAATGCAGACTGTCCAGCATGGTGACAATCACTTCCATATCCCGCGACGCAGCGATCGGAGTGATCTTGTCCAGCAATTCCTGATGCCATGCCAGCACCCGCTGGGAACGGTACATCTCGAATTTTTTCAAAGCCGCCGGATTGCGACGCCAGTAATAAGGCGATTTAGGGTTGAACAGTAATATCGGATCGAAATGCTCTTGGGCGCTGAACGCGGCGCGGGTTGCCGCGCCCATCGGCAGATAGGATTTCGGCGTTTCAGGTCCATTCACCGTATCATAGTTCAACTCCGCAACATTAACGCCATCCCAGTCATATTTCTTTAAAAAATCCGCCGCGAAATCAAACACCGCCTTGCGGCATTCGGGGATATCCAGATCCATGTGATGACGCCACCCTTCAACACCGTCTTCGCCTGTCGCCGTTTTGGCCCGCCATTCGGGATGATCTTCCCAGAATTTCATACTGACATGCGGAAACTCGAACCAGGCATACACCAGAATACCGTTGCGATGGCAGACATCCACCAGGTGCTGATAATTGTACGACCACTTTGGCCAGAACTGATAAGCGGCCGCATAAATGGCGCGAACGCCCATTTTGCTCCATCGCTCGGCCATCTTGTCTTCGGCGCCCTGGCGCTTGGAAAGCGCCGGGTCAAAATATAATTCGACTTGACGCCGCTGCACCGGCAGATCCAGTTTGAAAGCCTCCCTCATATAGTGAATTAATTCGGGATATCGGGTATAACCCAGTTTGGTGATTGGATCCAGCCGTGCGCTCAGATACAGAAAACGCCCGTCCTGAACTCCTCCCAACATCGCCACGGGGAGCTCGCTCTCCTCATCTCTGGCATACACCGCCAGCGTCTTTGGCAACGTAAAACGCTCCACCCTGGCAGGAGGATTCCAGGTAATTTTCTCCGTGCCGTACATCATTTCATCGATTGTACGCATCCGGATCGAACGACGCTGGTGTCGGATTCCCATGCTCTGACTCAACAAACTCGCAGGGCCGTCCAGCACAAGCCGCCCTCCCCTTTTGACAAATGCCTGTATCTGCCTCACTTTATCCATCGGCAACTTCACGGCAACCCCATACGGCGCCACCAGAACCGTATCCTCTGGCAATCGATCCGCCTCGAATGTTTTCCAGTCCTGAGCACGGGTATGAATGCCATACACCGAAAGCGCGCTGACGAAACTCGCCGCATCATTTTGATCCATCCTGGAAAGACCGTCGCTCGTAAGAACGACAGCCCGCGGTTGTTCCAGAACGGAAGTCGCGGCAGCCTTCCGGTGAAATTTATGCCGAAACCAGGCCCTGATCCTGTCCCATCGGCTGATGACAGGTTGTTCCTGTTGCTTCTGGATTTCGTTTACACCCTCCATCACCAAAACCGAATTTGACGGGACATTGCCAGAATCGATATACTCTTTCTTCCCTTTCAGTTCTGTATAGCTATTCCCCGTAATACTGCCATCCGCCTGAAGATAAAAGCGGTGCAGGTATTTGGCATCCGCCGGTAACGTCACAGGCTCCGAAGTTGTCTGAACCAGAAAATCGCCGAGTTGAACCCGCAGATTGTAGTCACGGACAGAAACGAAGTGATAGCCTAATTTCTCGATACCATCCACCACCGCCTGAAGATACTTGATATCCAGAAACGGATGGAAAAAAAACGAGGCGATACCGTCACGTACGACCAGCATCCGTTTGGCATTCTGAACCAGCTCTTCCGGATCCGGTTTTTCCATAGGGATAAATCCGATATCCTCAGGAATGATGAAACGTCCGAATCGATCCACCGTCGTGAAGGGAAAATATTCTCCGGCCTCGGTTTCGTTTACCGATGATACGCGCTCATAGGAAGAATTAAAAAAACGGTCTATGGTCTTATAAGTGTTCTCTGAAGCCACATAGTGCGGCGTTTCCCAGGTAACCGGATAAATCTGATTGGCAAAACATTCTGTAAGCCCCATCCGCAATCTTTGTTCCACAACGGCCTGGGAATCTCCATAAACCGGCTTATCCGCCTGGGCATCCCAGAATTCATAGTCATCACCACTTTTCCCACGAAACTGGTGCGTCACTCCGTGCATAATAATGGTTCCACCATGAGCTACCATATAATGCAGCGCACGGACAAACTGCGGACGATCCGAAAGATAAATCTCTTCTTTGGCTTCCGGATCCTTGAAGATCGGAATCAACGCGACCTGAAACGGCACATGCCTGCTGTATAAATAATCGGCAACAGCCTGAAGTTCCTCAGGATCAGATTCCACAGAAACATCTTCGATACGCACCAGCGCCTTGTGAGATTCCGGATGCTGAACCCCGAAAAAATCGTGCAGCAGGTCGCAGAACGCCAGATACCGGTCGCCTTCTTCCGCGTAGGAAAACGGTGAATCCGCGCAATACCAGAAATTGCCGGAACGCACGATATAAGGCGCCGATACACTGTCCTGCCCATCGCTCTGATGAACGGCCGTCGCCAGAATCTGCACCCGCGACGGGTCTAAAATCTGAATGGGAAACAGGGACGGCTCCCCCTTGATCAGAGACTGTCCTTTGTATAACACCGTGTTGTAACCGGTTAACGCAGGTCCGTCTGCAATCCGAAACCCCAGGCCGGCGGCAAACCGTTCATCCTTAAAAAGCTCTGCAGCATGATCCGCCAGCCAGAACACCGGAATACGGGCCGCCCGGATATCCGCCAGAAGTGTCTGGGGAAATTTGGCAAGGCGATCATCAACTCCCATCACGATGACAAAGCGATACCGGGAAAGTTCTCCGCTTCTATAGCTTTCCATGGGTTGGAGCGTTCCCTTCAGACCAAAATGCCCCAGCAGATCCAGCATGTGGTTTCCATCCACCAGGCCTGGCGGCAGCGGCCCTGTCAGCAGGCTGTTATGAATGATCAAAACATCGCCGGTGGATGGCTTCAGCATCTGCGAAACGGCTGCCGCGCTGTTATGCGTTCCCCAGAGGAGAAACAGCGACAAAAAAAACACGATCCGGAGCATGGAAACGTTCCGGGAAATTATCGATATGGTCCTTCGTATCATCATAGTGTCTGCTCGTTGTAATGGATTGCTGCGGCGTCAAATGGCGCCGGACTGTCCGCACGGCCTGCCAGATGCTCCAGAGCCTGAAGAATTCGGCTGCATGCATGACCATCGCCGTATGGGTTTACAGCCTCTGCCATATGCTGATAGGCCTTCGGATTGGAAAGAAGCTCAACAGTTGCATCCAGAATACGTGATGTCTCTGTACCCACCAGTTTGGCAGTGCCGGCGGCAATACCTTCCGGACGTTCCGTCGTATCCCGAAGGACGAGAACCGGCTTGCCAAGTCCAGGGGCCTCTTCCTGGATTCCCCCGGAATCTGTCAGGATAACATAAGCATTTTTCATGAAATGAACTGTTTCGAAATAATCTATGGGATCCAGCAGCAAAATCCGTTCCTGATTTCCCAAAAGAGGCATTACCGTATCCCGCACCGCCGGGCTCAGATGTACGGGAAACACCACCAGAATATCGGGATACATCTGAACCAGCTTTAAAAGCGCCTTGCAGATATGAACCTGAGGATCACCCTGGTTTTCACGGCGGTGAGATGTCACAAAAAGCATGCGGCGATTCTCCGCGGCAATTCTCTGAATCACGGGATGATGGCAGGGACGGTTCCAGCTCACCACATCCTTCAGCGCGTCAACCACCGTGTTGCCGGTAAGCCATATGCGCTCCGGGGGAATGCCTTCCGCCCGAAGATTGTCAACGGCAATCGCTGTCGGAGCAAAATGGGCGTCCGCCACAACGGATGTCAACCGGCGGTTGATTTCTTCCGGAAACGGGTTGTAACGGTTCTGCGTTCTGAGCCCTGCTTCCACATGGGCCACCGGAATCTTGTGGTAAAATGCAGCCAGTGCGCCGGCAAAGGTTGTGGAAGTATCGCCCTGCACCACCACGAAATCCGGCTTTTCATCCGCCAGAATGGTGTCCAGCCCGCGAACCGCATTGGCTGTGATCTCCGCCAGCGTCTGCCGGGGACGGATGATACCGATATCGTATTCAGGTGTGATGGAAAACAGATTCAGCACCTGGTCCAGCATTTCACGATGCTGCGCCGTGACGATTGTCACCGGATGAAAGGACTCCGGCAATTGACGCATGCGCCGGATCAGCGGCGCCAGCTTGATGGCCTCGGGACGCGTCCCGAAAATAAAGGCCGTTTTGACAGGTATATCTGGAGCGATCATTATGATATTTCTCACATTGATTGGTCATGGCTGAGGCGCGCCGTCATCTTCTGACGCCACCTTGCCCGCGCATCGGAATCCGCGGCAGGAATATGGGTCAGTAAATCGGCGATATTACTGTCTTGAGGCGACAATACGCCATCCGGATTCAGTATTGGAACTCCCGGATGCAGAGGAAATTCGCAGTGCTCGGGAATCCATCGTATCGGCACCGATGAAGACAAATCCAGAAGCGCCTCGTATCGAGCTCCTGAAAGCGCATTTCCCCGGCATGACGCCGAGTTGAACCGCACGTACAACATCGGCGTTTCAGGCGTACAGGATTGAGATTCAATATTTTTAAAAAGGTGACGCATGGCGGCAAACGCCCCGGCGCGAATATGCCCGTCGGCCCTGACGACCTTTCCGGGGTTGTGAGCATATGTCTCGTTGAATTTATTCTTGAAAAATTCGTAGATATACGTTCTGGGCGATAGGCTGGCTGCGACGGAACTCCAGAACGCCGCCTGAACCGGATCCAGTGTCACATTGGGCGCTTCGTTTCCAGATTCGAGAACGAACACGGGTTTTTGCATGTCCCGCGCCGTAGCCAGCAGATTCACCGTCGCTTTCAAAGTGGCATGCCCCATATCCGGATAGCCGTTGTTGGTATAGGCAGACAGCCCCACGGCATCCGCCATCGCTATCCAGCCGGGCAGATCAAACGCTGCAAACGCCGGCCGCCCCATAATGAATTTTTCGGCCATACAGCCGCTGAATTGGAGGATAAACGGCACATCAGCCCTTCCGCTGACCTCATGCCAGATGTCACGGCATCTTTCATAGCGTTCGACAAACCAGTCATTCAGCGATTTTGCAAAATCGAAATACGCCAAATCCGCTCGCCCGAAACGGCCGTCCGTTTCGTTCAGCGGCATGGGAACGCTGTCAAATGAAGTAAACTCCGTATGGTATTCATCGTTTAGAGCATCAATGCCGCCAAAGTGTTTCTGAAGCCAGCCGCGCCACCAGAGCGCCGCAAAACGGGTGTACTGGACAATTTCATAGCGCTGGGAATCCTCCATAAATTCCAGGAAACCGCCGCGCTCAGAGCTGAAAGGCTCGCTGAAGGGCCCCAGATTGATTCCCAGCAGGTTGGGAAGACGGCCGTAATGCGTGGCGTAATACCGGGTTTCATCTTCCATCCAGGCGGCGTAATCGTCTTTTCCAACCGTTGTCAGAAAGCATTCCGACGGCGGTTTTCCGTTGGGAAGCCGCCCTGGATCCGTCAATATCCGGTCATACAGATAATAGGTGCGTTTGCCGCGACGATCCGGAAGATAGGCGGCGTCAATACGGGCGAACACAAGGTTCAGATGGTGCGCGGCAATATCTTTGACAATGGCGTTCAGCGCTGCAAGGGATGCCGGGTCTTCCCAGACATGCGCCGGCGGCACCAGATTGATGACTTTCGCTCCGGCCCGTTGCGCAACGTCCACCAGCATGCAGCCTTCAGATGCATTTTTAATGAAATCGAAATGAATGACAAAACCCGGCTTTGGGATTTCAGCCTTTGCGGAAGAGGACAACAACAAGCATTGCAGCAATATTAAAAATAATATCCTGCATATTTTTAGTGGCATATGAGCAGCTCAGATATTGGTTCAGTTTTCCGGACAGAAAAAGGCGATAATGGCTATCAACCGGGAATAAAATTTGTATTTCTATCCTTTGTGTTGGAATAAGTCAAATAAATGTAACGGCTTCGTGCCGGCATTTTTAACGCCGGCACGAAGCCGTCAATTTTGAAGGGAATGTAGAACCATCAGGAATTACGAAAGCGCTGCCGCATACACTTCGATGACGTGACGCACCGCCACGGCGTCTTCCCGGCGGGACAGCATGTCCGTCATCTGCATCATGCAGGCGGGACAGCTTGTGGCAACGGTGACGGCGCCGGAGGCCACAATATTCTCCCGTTTGCGCATCCCGATGGCCGTGGATGTTTCGTAATGCAGGAGGTTGAAACTGCCGCCACTGCCGCAGCAGGAATCCGCCTCATTCATTTCCACAAAACGGCAGGATGGCATGTTCTGAAGCAACCGCCGGGGCTGCGCGGATATTTTTAAAGATTTTTTCAGATGACAGGGGTCGTGGTAAGTTACTGTTGCAGAATTGGCGGATGGTTCGGCAGATTTGTCCGAAACCAGGCCGCTGTCCACTAAAAATGCGCTGATGTCTGTGGTTTTTGCCGCCAGAATCTTGATGGCCGAGGCTTCATCTTCTGAAAATTCACCGGCAAACATGGGCCAGAACTCTCGGATTGTGGATGTGCAGGTCGCACATGGCGTTACCAGAGCATCGAAGCCCTTGTTTCCAAAAGCCTTCAAATTGGCCCGTACCAGCTTTTTAAAGGACGGAAGATCGCCGGATGACAGCGCCGGGATACCGCAGCATGCCTGTTCATGCGGCATCCAGACGCCGACACCGTGGTATCGAAGAACCTTCAGGACGGCATTGCCGATACCCGGATAAATTTTATCAGTCAGACATCCGTAATAAAAGGCCACCTTCTGGCCGGATTCTCCTGCCGGCGTATCCAGACTGCCTTGCTGCCTGTGAAAGGGTACATCCGCCAGCGGCATGAAATGACGTTCCCCGATGAGCGGTGACATGATCCTGGAACACGATGTTCCCAGCAGCTCGCTGGCCGGACTGACAAAAAAAGACTGGCTTCTGGCGCCCATCTCCAGTATCCGGTCAAACAGGCGGGGATGCGCCAGCGCGCCCCGCAAAATCAGTTGACGGGTTCGGGAAAGCCCCTGATATGCGGTCAGAATCACCCGGGCTTTCAGAAAAATTTCCAGTGCGCTGACGCCGCTGGGACAGTTGGCCGCACACGACCCGCACATCAGACAATTGTCCAACCGCTCCTTGACGCCCTGAACATCGTTGAGCATTTCAGAAGAAAGTCCGCCCAAAAGGCAAATCTTGCCTCTGGCCACATCCGCTTCATTCAGCGTTTGAGCAAACAGCGGGCATACGGACTGGCACAACCCGCAGTGCATGCAAACCGTCATCTGATCTTCCAGGGTTTTCAGCATCGTTACGAGTTTTTGAATGTCTTTCATGATATCAGACTCCGATGATTTTTCCTGGATTCAATATATTGTTGGGATCAATGGCTTTTTTGAGCTTCCGGCAGTATTCGATGGATGACGCCCCTATTTCATTGGCTAAATATCTGGATTTTGCGATACCAATACCGTGTTCGCCGGACAGCGTCCCCCCCAGCGAAAGCGCCATATCGAAAATATCGTCAATGGCTTTTTCCACCCGCACCCACTCGGCCTTATCCCGCTTGTCCGTCAGGATGGTGGGATGCAGGTTGCCGTCTCCGGCATGACCGAATGTGCCGATGGTCAGGTTGTATTTTTTCGCAATATCGTTAATGGCTTTAACCATATGCGGAATTTTGCTGCGCGGCACTGTGGCATCTTCAAGAACGGTGGTGGGTCTCAGCCTGGCCAGCGCGGACAGCGCCGCGCGCCTGGCTTCCCAGACCCTGTTGCGTTCTTCGACGGACTGTGCCGCTTGGAATCGGGTGCAACCGTTTTTCCGGCATATGACCTCCACTTTTTCGGCTTCCTCGGCTACCTGCGCCGGATGTCCGTCCACCTCGATCAGCAGCAGCGACGCAGCGTCTGTGGGGAGTCC
>DAIEFO010000050.1 GCA_027325475.1 Desulfobacteraceae bacterium
GATGGCTTCCGCCATTCCGGCCGGATCGGTATGATCCGCCACGGCATTCATGGCGCCCAGATACCGGAGGGGGTCAAAATTCAGATTTCTCCACTGGATAAAGTGAACGGGATGACGTGCCAGAAAATCCGACAGCGCTTTCATTTCTTCCGGCGTGTCCGTAAAGCCCGGACAGTTCAGATAATTGATGGCCACGTGGATGCCGCGTTCGATGGCCAGATCAATACTGGCCAGCACATCCTCGAAGTGATACCCCCGAGGACGAAAATAGGCTTCATAACAAGACTTCCGGACGCTGTTCATGCTGACGCGCATGCTGTCTATCCCCGCATCTATCAGTTGCATCAGCGCGTTCGTGAGGCTGGCGTTGGTGTTGACATTGATGGTGCCATCGCACGTCTGCGAGCGTATCTGCCGAACCGCGGGCGCGATGACGGCTGCCGCAAGAAGCGGGTCGCCTTCGCAGCCCTGCCCGAAACTGACCACCGCAGATTTTACCCTCTGGATGTGATACAGTGCGATTTCTGAGATTTCATCCGGCGCTGGGGTAAAAGATATTCTTTCCTGGCTGTGGTGGACATTGCCTTCGGTCTGAAGCGACAGACATCCCAGACACCGGGCGTTGCAGTTTTGGGATGAAGGCAGCGGCGCTTCGTATCTGCCCAGAAAAAAATTTTTGCCGGCAGGACAGCCATATGTCAAAGCGCAGTGTTCCAGATGCGCCCTGAGTCTGTTGCCGGGAAGTTCCCTCCTGAGCCGTTTGACGCCTCGAACAACAGCCTCGGTTTTCATGAACCGCAAATCCTGCCGGGGCTCATCGTCCACCAGAATCACGGCGGAATGAAAAGCACCGCTGCGCCATCCCACGGCTCCGTATGAAAAGAGCGGAAGCATGACGGCGCTGTGTTTTTCCCGATATGCGCAGTTATGGGATATCACATAGCCCGGAGAATTAAACGCCGCCACCGGAAACAAGGGCGTTCCCGGTTCATGAGGGTTTTCGGGAACCGCTTCGATCCGCCTGGTAGTCAGATTGTACAGCATGGGAATACGGTCCGGGAGAAACATCAATTCGCTGCCGTAAGGCATTTCCAGAGTATCGGCGGCCTTCAGCGGCGCCAGCAGCGGCCCCTCCATACCCACAGCCGCATACCCCTCCAGATCGAAAATATTACCGTGACTGTCTGCGGCCACGGCTGTCAAAAGCGACTGATCGGCGTAAGGCAACGTCCTGGGTGGCTTTCGTTTGTGCGCGGATCGCCTCTGTCTCGATTCGGAGTATGTCACCGGGTTTTAGTATCCTCCTGAATAAATGGCCTGCCGGGCATTGGCCGCAGCCTGAAGCACCCCCACCTGACCATCCACATAATCAAAAATCTGCGCCTGAGCCTTGCCGGGTGATGGACGCAATACCCGTCCGATATATTGCAGCACTCTGCCGCTGAAACGCACCGGTGTCGTCAAAAAAAGTGTGGACAAGTTCGGACAATCGAAACCCTCCCCGATCAACTGCCCGGTGGCGATGAGTACCCGGATGTGGCCTTCAGACAACCGTTTCAGTATCTCGGCGCGTTCCCGGATATCTACATCACCGGTTAAAACCTCGGCTGCGATTTTATAGCGATATGTCAGAATCGCTTTCAGCGTTTCACAATGATGTTTTCTGTCGGACAGAACCAGGCAGATTCCATCCGCTTTTTCCGCTTCCGCTGCAACATCTGCGGCGATCATATGATTGCGCCGGTCATCCGCCGTGAGTTCGGCCAGCATCTTGCTGTATGAGGTTGTCGGATCATGATGCGGCCTGAATTCCGTCTGCCGTACCGTGACTTTGGCATCCAGTATATCGCCGGTCGCCACCAGCGCTTTTTTGTCGATGGCATACTGAATATCGCCCAGATGCCAGAATATCAGGTTGGACAGATTGTCACGACGCCATGGGGTTGCCGAAAGCCCCAGCATATATTGCGCGTCGAAAAAACTGACCGCTTCCGTAAAGGTGCGGCTGGGACAGCGGTGACATTCATCCACGATCAGAAACCCGACCTGCGGTGATATTTCCTCCGCACATTTATAAAGCGACTGCACCAGCGCCACCGTGATTTCAGCGCCAACCTTCTTTTTCCCGCCGCCAATCATGCCGATATCCGCCGCTTCGATGCCCAGAAACGTTTCAAGCCGCTGGATCCATTGAGCAGCCAGTTCCCGCGTATGAACGATGACCAGAGCGGGCTGACGGCGTATGGCGATCATGGCAATGGCCATGATGGTTTTGCCGGATCCGGTAGGCGCCGCCAGCGTCCCGAAATGCTTTTCTTGCAGTGCATTGACCGCAGCGTCTTGAAAAGATTTTAATGCGCCGCTGAACGTGAAATTGACAGGTGACAGGGCTCTCCGGCGATCTTTGATGACATATGCAATATCGCACTGCCGGCAGCTTCGAATCAGACGGCCCATGTATCCCCGGGGTATCCGAAGACCGCCGGAATCCGTCCGGCTGTAAAAGCAGAGCGTCTTGGGGGTCTGCTGATTCCATCGGCCCATCCGGTTGTTTTCGATCCATTTGGGATTCGGAATTTCAAGCGTTGATGTCAACAACTTGTCCAGCACCGGTGGAACAAAAGTCATCTGAATATCTCTGCCGAGAACGATATGTACCGGTGTTATGGACGGCATGGCGCAGTGATGGAAAGCAGACCGGCCTGTTTCTTGACGCGCAAAAGCCCCGGACTGTTGTGAAAGTACATCAGGGAAGAGCTGCAGCCTGACACCATAAAAGTTTCCTCGATCGCATCAAACAGGACGGGATGGTCCGGCCATGTAAAATCCTGTTTAAGTGCTTTGAGGGATTCCCATTGCACTGTAATTTCAGGGTTTCTGGAAAACACGCTGGCGGCAGCGGCGTCACACAGGAACATTTCACAGCCAATCGGTTTTATCCGCCACAGACACCCATTGGCCCCCAGATACACACATTTACTGCCGGTGTTGGGAACGCGCAGGACGGACAGAATGGCATCGAGGTCATCCGGCGATGAAAACAAGGCGTTGATCACGACATCCGCAAAGAACGTAATGATGCCTTCCTTCTGGCAGCATGCGCTGAGCCGGTTCCGATAGCATTTCTGTGTGCATGTTTCCGAAAAAAAAGTGCGCAGAAAGATATCGACGTCGTTCCTGAAAGCCCGGTATTCGACACACCGGGTTCTCAGCGCTTCAACGGCATCGGTGGAGAACGCTTGCAGATGTTCTGTTACCATCGAAACAGCGTCATACTGCTCCTGCTGATAGGAACTGATGGCGTTCAGTGGCTGCATTCTCCGTCTGGCCCATGACCGGAACATGTGAAATCCATACTGAATTCAATGAGCCTGTTGGTCTTAATCCGTTCGAGATTTTCAGACACCGTTCCTTCGGAGGCTCTGTACACCTTGATGCCGGCGTCCAAAAGTTTCTGAAGCGCTCCCTTGCCGATGCCGCCCACCACAATGGCGTCCGCCGGTGTTCCATTCAGAGCCTTCAGCGGCTGGCACTGTCCGTGAACATGATCCCGGTCCGGGTTGACAACGGTTTCAAAGGTACTGGTTTCGGTATCTGCAACAATAAAAAACACCGCAGAACCAAAATGGTTGTAAACGGTGCTTTCCAGGCCGAAATTCTGTTGAGTTGGAAATGCGACTTTCATGATGTATCCTTAATTGCAAATATATGGAAGAATGCCACGGTAGAGCGATCTCCGCCCGAACCTGTTCTGGGGCTATTCATAGCAGTATTGTGAAAATGTATCAACAATTCTCGTTTAGGGGTGTCCGGACACCCATTCAACGCCCGGCTAAGCAACTGTCAAAATGCTGTGATATGACTGCTCGGAATATATTACAAGACCATCGTTTTGAGTGCTCTTTCCCCAAAACGTCTATTTTGCGAAAAATGGAAAAATATGCTAAGGAAGCCCTTTAAATCTGTTCAGGTTTGATCGCAGCGGTGCCATTGCCGATGGGCAGGGAATAACCGGATACCCGATATAAAAAGGAGAATCATTTCATGCAAATCAACAGACATATCCATGCATTCTGGACAACAGCCATCTGTATTATCGCCGCGCTCGTGCTGAATGCATGCGGCGGAAGACTCTTCACTTACAAGGGCGATACGGTTACCCGGAAAAACATGAAAGCGACGCTCCAGGATGGAGAGCACAAAGGGGAATGGAAAACCGATGAACTGGCGGTATTTTATCATTACGAAAAAACCTCAGATACGCTGAAAATGTCAGGAAACGTGAAACTGCTTGCCGGAGCGACGGCATTCAATATCGTCAAACAGCTTTCGGTGTATTTACTGTTTCTAGACGCCAATGGCAGGGTGCTGGATGATCCACAGGTATTTTCATCCGGAAATTTTCAGGATTACAGCATGCTTTCCAGAACATTCAACAAATCGCTCACCATACCCCAGGGAACGCAGTCGATTTCGTTCGCTTACACAGGGGAACTTTTCAATTCCGGAACAGGCGGGCAGACCAGCTACAGCATCTGGAATTCACCCAAATGATTCTTTTTTCCCCCGGCCATGTTTACGCTCCTTTTTCCAGAGAATTTCTTTTTTCCGCCCCTTGCCTTTTGAAGTCGGCCGGGTTCCTTTTTCGATATCCAGAATGAAACTGCCAGGTGTTGCAGATTTCAGAGGCTGCGGCGGCGCGGCCTCACGAACTGTATCCTTTTCCGGAAACAGCGCCGGCCCGGTAAAACATCCTGCCGGAATATACTTGGCAGTAAAGATATGGATTCCGGCGTAATAAAAAATGACGCCCTGTTCCATGGATTTCTGACAGTGAACCGTCAGAAGAACCGGTTTAGGATCGCTTCGTTTTCCGATTCGAAGCGCCATATCCTTATCTGAAGACAAAACAACCCAGGGATCGGCGGCAGGCGCCATACCCTTTTCGAGAACGTGTGCATAGGCTTTCCGGCGCACGCATCCATACAGCAGCTTTGGAAGATCCGCTGCCACTGTTCGTTCGGGAAGCTGGCTTCGATCTGTGGCGCGGATGCGATTGCCGCTGACTTCAAGAGGAACATCTGGCATTGTCATCAGAACTTCATGAATATGAGACTCCCGGACAAAACGCCAATCTTGTTCCTCACACACTGCTTTCAGGAGCCTATCCATAGAAACAAATCCTTCAGAGTCCGGAACTAGACCCAATTCATCCGGCCTTCTTCCAAGCGCATATGTTAAAAATTTTACAAGCTGACCAGAAACCCTGTGGTGCTTCATAGCTCACGGATATCTCTAAAAACATGATTCATATCAATATGACAAACCATTATCGATGTATCCCGGTATATCAAAAAGGAGCCAACTGCCCATGATCGTGACTATATCATCGGATGATCTGCAAAGTAAACCCTGCGACATCCTGGTCATCCCTGTTTGTGAGGATGCGGATATCTATCCCACGGACTTTATTCCGAAACTGATGCAACAGGCCAGAGCCCTCAGGGAGTTCAACGGCGCGGACGGTGACAGAGTTGTCTTTTACGCGCCGTCCGGAATTCAGGCAGCCCAGATCATGTTTGTCGGACTAGGCCCCAAAGACAGACTGGATGCCGAGTCTTTCCGGAAAGCCTGCGGCACGGCCGTTAAAAAATGTATTCAGAAAGAAATATCGACAGCGTGTTTTGTGGTTCCTGATGCGAGCGATCTGCCCACTGGATATGATGAACGGCTGAAAGCCATGATCGAAGGCGCATACCTGGGAAATTATCAGTATGACCTGTTCAAAAAGCCCAAACATTCGTCCCTTGAAACCCTGACATTTTCAGCGCCGGCTGCCATGTCATCCCGGGCAGACGATCTGACACGGAAGGTCGCAGCCGTTTGCGACGGCGTTATTCTGGCTCGCCAGTGGGTAACCACCCCGCCCAATCTGAAACGGCCCGAACAATTCGCCGAAATGATAACCTCTTTGGCGCAAGCGCAGCACCTTCATATCGAAACGCTGGATCATACGGCACTCAGAGAAAAAGGGTTCGGAGCACTTCTCGCGGTGGCCGCAGGCAGCGATGCCAGCGCCCGCATGGTCATACTGGAACATCGGCCGCCCCGCTTTCAGAAAACCATCGCCCTGACAGGCAAAGGCGTTACTTTCGATTCCGGCGGCATCAACCTGAAGCAGCCCATCTCTCTCGAAGACATGAAAATGGACATGGCCGGCGCTGCGGCGGTGGCCGCGACGCTGATCACCGCCGCCCGGCTGAACCTGCCCGTCCGGTTGATCGGAGCGCTTCCGATTGTGGAAAACATGCCGTCAGGCTCTGCAATCCGGCCTGGAGATGTCGTGAAAAGTTTCTCCGGAAAAACCATCGAAATCGGCAACACCGACGCCGAAGGCAGGCTGATTCTGGCGGATGCTCTGTCCTACATCATTCAGACCCGCACCCCTGATGTGGTGATGGATCTGGCGACATTGACCGGTGCCTGTGTGATCGGACTCGGAGAAAAAATCGCCGGTGTATTTTCATACGATAACGCCCTGGCGGAATCGCTGGTAACATCCGGACGCAACACATTCGAACGCTGCTGGCAAATGCCGCTCCCGGAAGATTACAAGGAGTATTTAAAAAGCGAAATTGCGGATATCTGCAACAAGAGTCATTCCAAGTGGGGAGGCGCCATTACCGCAGCGCTGTTTCTGTCTGAATTCACGCAAAACACCCGATGGGCGCACATCGATATCGCAGGGCCTGCGTTTATTAAAAAAGACACACCGTATTGCATTGCAGGCGGAACCGGTTTCGGCGTGCGCCTGCTGTGTGACTGGCTTGAAAAAGAAGCGGAAGCGGGAAGTCAGGGCTGTTCATGACAACTCCGCAAGCGTTCTCTTCGCGGATATCAGAAAACTGGACGTCTGTTACCGGACGATACACGCATTGACCCGTTTCTCTGCAATCTGCTGAAAGCGCTGAAGCTCATTTTCGCTGATATTCCAGTCCGTCTTCTCAAAAAACGCCGGGTCCAGCACGTGAGAGGGTCTGCACCGCTGTAGTGCATAGCGGTCGGCCCCCGCGATCAGCTCGCAAATGCCTTTCACCACAGTCTCTGTAACCAGCGGGCGGATACAGGTCGTCCTGAATTCATGGGCGATACCGGAAGTCAGGATCAACCGGATGCTGGTTTCAATGACTCCCGGCTCACCGTCTTTCTGGATAAAACGGGGATAGTTTTCAGGCGTCGTTTTGACATCCATGGCCACATAATCCACCAGATTTTCATCAAAGAGGCGTTTTAGGACATCCGGACGGCTGCCGTTGGTATCCATTTTGATGGCATATCCTGTTGCCCGGATTTTTCTGCAAACCGCCATCACCTCCGGATGAAGACACGGCTCACCGCCCGTAATGACCACCCCTTCCAGAAAGCCCCGGCGCTGTCTGAGAAAATCCCAGACAACCTCTTCCGGCCAGGCTTCCACCACCTGTCCCCTGGCCAGTTCCGGATTATGGCAGTAAGGGCAACGGAAATTGCATCCAGGAAAGAAAAGAACACAACTTATCTTGCCGGGATAATCAATCAGCGAATTTTTCTGAAGCCCTCCGAAAATCATCGGTCAAAGTCCCGCAGCGGCCTGACAGGATAGCGCACTCTGTACAGAGGACTCTATAAACGGCGGAAGGCCTGAAGGAAGCGTCGAGGCTTCGCTGCGGTCTGATACCGCCAGCTCCAGGCTGAATGTTTCGCGAATGGCAAATTCAGCCTGTTTACCATTATTCCATTGCTTAACAGGTCTCAGATATCCCACCACACGCGAATAAACCTCTGTTTCCTGGCCGCAGGCGGCGCATAGAGGGTGCTCGCCGGCAATGTACCCGTGCGTTGGACACACGCTGAACGTCGGCGTCAGTGTAAAATAGGGAAGATGAAACCCGTTGGCCACCTTACGGATCAGGTGCTTGACCATTTCAATATCCTCAACCTGCTCTCCCAGAAAAAAATGCAGCACCGTTCCGCCCGTATATCGGGTTTGAAGTTTGTCCTGAAGCAGAAGCGTTTCAAAAATATCACGGGTATAATTGACCGGAAGCTGGGTGGAATTGGTGTAAAACGGCGCTGCGCCGTTTTGATATTCCGGCTCGTTGGCGCAGAGGATGTCCGGATAGCGTTTCTTGTCCAGCATGGCCAGACGGTAGGAAGTTCCTTCTGCAGGAGTCGCTTCCAGATTGAATACATCCCCGGTTTTCTCCTGAATATCGGAAATCATGGTGCGCAGATGCTCCATCACCTCAAGCGCAAACGCCTGCCCCGTTTCGGTGACAATACCTTCGCCCAGAAAATTCATACAGGCTTCATTCATTCCAATGACACCGATTGTGGAAAAGTGATTTTTCCAGTAAAGTCCTGTCCGGCTTTTGATATCCCGCAAATAAAATTTCGAATAGGGATAAAGATTTTTGTCCGTAAATTTTTCAAGGACTTTTCGTTTAATATTCAGACTGTCAATCGCCAGATGCACCTGCATGGACAGTCTGTCCAGAAAATCCGCCTTGTCTTTGGCCAGATATCCGATTCTGGGAAGATTGACAGTGACCACCCCGATGGAGCCCGTCAAGGGGTTGGCTCCGAAAAGCCCTCCACCTCGTTTCAGCAGCTCCCGGTTATCGAGCCGCAAGCGGCAGCACATGGACCTGGCGTCTTCCGGAGACATGTCGGAATTGACAAAATTGGAAAAATAGGGAATCCCGTACTTTCCCGTCATCTTCCAGATCATTTCCAGATTGGGATTGTCCCAGTCAAAATCCGCGGTAATGTTATATGTGGGGATGGGAAAGGTAAAGACCCTGCCTCTGGCGTCTCCCTCCATCATGACCTCGGCAAACGCCCGGTTGATCAGATTCATCTCTTCCTGAAAATCTCCATACGTCTCATCTCTTTCTGTGCCTCCCACCACAACGGCTGCGTCCCTGAGAGTGGAAGGCGCCTGAAGATCCAAAGTGATATTGGTAAACGGCGTTTGAAACCCCACACGGGTCGGAATATTGATATTGAATACAAACTCCTGAATCGCTTGCTTGACCTCGACATAATCCAGATCATCATACCGGACAAATGGCGACAACAGGGTATCGAAGCTGGAAATAGCCTGTGCGCCTGCGGCCTCACCCTGAAGGGTATAGAAAAAATTGACAATCTGCCCCAGCGCGGAACGCAGGTGCTTGGGAGGCGCGCTTTCCACCTTGCCTTCAACGCCCTTGAAGCCGGATTTCAGCAGATCCATGAGATCCCACCCCACGCAATACACCGAAAGCAGGCTGAGGTCATGAATGTGCAGATCGCCGTTTTTATGAGCCGCACGGATTTCAGGCGGATAAATGCGGTTGAGCCAGTATTCCGTCGTGACATCGGAAGAAATGTAATTATTCAGCCCTTGAAGCGAATAGCACATATTGCTGTTTTCCTTGATCTTCCAGTCCAGCTTCTGGATATAGTGTTCCACAAGATCGATACTGGATTTTGTGGAAATACTGCGAATCTGGGCGTGCTGTTCCCGGTACAGAATATATGCCTTGGCGGTTTTATGAAACGGAGAATCCAGCAGCACCCGTTCCACGATATCCTGAATTTCTTCAACATCCGGAAGCGGCCCCAGCCGCAGATCATGGGCCAGTGTCAATACACGCAGCGTCAATTTCCTGGCTTCGCGTGCATCAAATTCGCCGGTGGCTTTTCCTGCTTTTGCTATGGCCATTGTGATCTTGGAAGAATCAAATTCAACAATCCTGCCATCTCGTTTTTTGATCGTATCAAACATGAACTCACCTCATCGTTTATCCAGAAAGTATCGCCATGAAACATCGTCGTCTGGAATGTAAGCATTTCCGGAACGTGCATTCCCTCGTTCGTCCGTCAATTGCGAATATCTACAATATCCGCAAGATATTCATCCTATCTGTATCATACAGATTATTACAACATATGGTGACGTGTCAACATTATTATCAATATATTGTGTTTTAAAGAACGTCAACATGCGGTTTTATGGCATAACTGTTTTAAATAAATATTGAAAAAATATCATTTTTGTATGAAAGTGGCAGCAAGCTGGACTTGCTCCAGATGGGGAACATCGACTGTAAAGATTTGACAGCAAGACGCGCTGGTTCTGATGGTTTCACAGTGAACATCAACAGAGGCACCACCCAGAGGTTATCAACTTCATGCTGAGAACAGCCATTTATCCGGGTTCTTTCGATCCCGTAACCAACGGACATCTGGACATCATTGAAAGAGGGCTCACGCTTTTTGACGGCATCACCGTGGCGATTCTCCACAATCCTGCCAAAAAATACCTGTTCACCGTAGAAGAACGTATCGAGATGCTCGAAGAAAGTCTGAAAAAATTTTCCGGAGTCAGTATCGAAGCCTTTGATGGACTTCTGGTGGACTATGCGGTTCAAAAAAACGCCCAGGCGATCCTGAGAGGAATGCGCGCGGTCTCGGATTTTGAATATGAATTTCAAATGGCTTTGATGAACCGAAGGCTCAATCGTGATGTTCAGACGGTTTTTTTAATGACAGGGCTTCGCTGGATTTTCACCAGCTCCTCTATTATTAAGGAGGCCG
>DAIEFO010000051.1 GCA_027325475.1 Desulfobacteraceae bacterium
CCGATACCTCGATATCCCCCGCGTTCTTATTCATGGATTCCCAGGCATTGGTAAAAAGGTGGGTCAGAAGCAGCCGCATCAGAGGGATATCCACGTCAATCACTGGAGACGGCGTCGTATAGTGCTTGTGAATACATATATATTTTGGAATCAGCGCTGTAGAAGAATTCAGAAAATCATCGCAAATCATGTTCAGCTCCAGACAGGTTCTCCGAACAGGTATCTGTCCCAGATAAGTCAGCATCAAATGACCCACTTCTGCTGCCCGAAGGGCTGCTTTTTGAGCCTCTGACACATAGGGTGTATTGGTCTGCGGCATTCCTTGAAGCGCCATTTCCAGATTTCCGATGACAGCGCTCAAAATATTATTGAAATTATGAGCGATAGCCCCAGCCATGCGGGCCAGACTTTCGGATTTTTGCATCTGATGCGTCTGCTGTTCACAAAAAATACGTGAAGCTTCCGCCTCCTTGCGGGCCGTCAAATCCAGATGCGTGCCTGCAGCACGCAGCGCCTTCCCTGTATCATCCCTGGAAATCACTTTACCCTTGGTCAGTACCCACTTCCATTCGCCGCTTTTGGTCAGCAGTCGATATTCGGCTTCATAGCATCGGGTACTTTCGCTCAGAAAATCGCTAAACGCCTTTTGAACCAGCGGTAAATCATCTGGATGCATCTGCTTTTTCCATGCATCCATGTGGGGACTGATCTCATCCGGGCCATATCCCAGCATTGCAGACAACTGGTGATTGGACGCCACTTCCCCTGTAACGATATTCCAGTCCCACGACCCCAGTTCCACGCTTTCAAACACCAGTTCAAGCTGTTCGTGACTCCGTCGCAGAGCTTCCTCAATTTCCTTGAGATCAGTAATTTCCATGAGAAAGCCCTGAATGCTGGTCTGCCCATTTTCGACCCTGACACGAGCGCTGGCTCTGATCCAAACCACTTCTTGTGACTTAAATACGAAGCGACTCTCCCCCACCTGTATATCACCGGAGAGAACCGATTTAAATCGAGAAAGCGCAAGCGGAATGTCCGGTGGATACACAAAATCAGTAAACGGTTTTCCCAGCACATCGTTGATGCTGTAGCCGTAAAGACTTTCAACATTGGGGGTAACATAGGTAATGAGCCCATGTTCATCGAGTGTATAAACGACGTTGTTCATGTTTTCGACCAGGGTGCGGTATCGCTCTTCACTGAGGCGAAGTTCCTGCGTCCGGCGTTCCAGCAGATCTTCCACATGTAACAATGCCCGCTCCCTGCGCGCACGGTCACAAAGCCACAGCAGGTACCCTGGCTGAAAAGGTTTGCGCGCATAGGCGCTGGCCCCCTTGTTCATCCACTCAATCACCAGTTCCGGCCGAGGATCCGCTGTAATCATGATAATCACCGCCTGCGAATTATGGCTTCGAAACTCCACCAAGAGGGTATCCCCCAGAATATCCGGCAGATGATAATCCAGAATAACCACATCATAGAATATACGGTTGAACAAAACGGCGGCTTTAGCGCCTGTCAGTGCGGTATCCACCGTATATCCGTATGCGTCAAACGTCTTTTTCATGATTTTGATCAGTGTGGGACTGTCTTCGACAATCAGCATCCGCAGTATCCGCTGCGCGCTTTTACCCAGCACCAGTTCGTGCGCCATTTGAACAAACCGGGACGGATCTACCGGCGAAGGTAAAAATGCGTTCGCTTTTAAATCCGCGGTGATCTGTTCTGCTTCTGCTCCGGAAAATGTTGCGGATACCACCAGAATCGGAACGCTATTGAAACGAACATATTCCGGAGAACGTAACAAATGGCAAAATCGCCAGCCATCGATACCCGGCATATAAAGATCTGTCACGATCAGATCTGGAATCACGCTTTCCGTCATTTGTTCCAATGCGGCAGCCGCGCTTTGAAAACCAGAAACTGTAAAACCCTCTCGTTTTAAAAGCGCGGACAACACCAGAAGCTGCGTAGCGTTATCATTAACAACGGCGACCGTCTGACGGGATTTTACCGGGATTTCAGACATTGTTTTATTGCCCTTTCAAGACATCCATCATGGTGAACACCTGTCCTTTGGCACCGCTTTGTATCTTGTTCCGAAGATAGAGTATGGCATCCAGCGTACCCAGTGTATAGACATCCCGGCCATTCACATTGTGCTTGAATTCAAACATCACTGTCTGATCCCCGGATGTCAGCGTATAGGTATGCCAGCCATGCCCACTCAGAAACGCTTCGGGGATACCCCAGATATCTCTCTGGCGGTCTGGATCCCGTTCCATCTCGATACCTTTTTCGGAGCAGGAAACCCCCATCCGGCTGAAAGAACCAACGACCGCCTTTGCCGTACCGCTGGTATCGGCCTTGCCGCATTGATGACTTTCTTTCACCTGAAGTCTGTAGCCCTTGAAAAGATCAGGAAAACTGGATGCCGCAAAATCCATCATGGCCTGAAAACCGACGATCTGCTTCGCCATATTGGGCGCTATTACCGCCGATATCTTAGATTCCTTCACGGTTTCTTCCAGAAGGCTTCGATCGCCGCCGGTGGTTCCCATGACAAAAGGAATGGCATGCCGCACATAGAACCGGGCATTGTCATTCACTGCCGAAGGGTGGGTGTAATCCACCATCATCAATCCTGGATGCTGTTTCAGAATATCTCCGATCTCATGATCCCGGCGATCCGGATGCAGCAACTTTACCGTCATTGTTTCCGTCTCATATTCTGAAAAAGGAATATCGGCGCCAGTGAGAGAAAACGGCGCAACCGCCACCCGGCTGTCTTTAAGAGCAAAATTGAACATGGTTGCCGCCATTTTCCCTGGCAGACCGTTGACCATTATTGGAACAGGTTCCATATCTGCACCTCCATCACATTATGTTAAGCTTTTAAGCCTGTATAGAATATCCGACATATCGCCCGGAACAGGGGATACCATCTGCATACGTTCACCCGTTTGGGGATGGGTAAAAACGATTTTCCAGGCATGCAGCATCTGCCGGACAATAAATGGTGTCACACATGCCAAACGGCTGTCCGCCTTGCGGGGCCCATACACATCATCTCCCAGCACTGGATGATGTAACGCCGCACAATGCACACGTATCTGATGGGTACGTCCCGTCTTGATTTCCACTTCCAGAAGGCTGGCGGCGGAAAACTCCTCTTTGACCCGCCAAAGGGTTTTGGCATCCCGGGACTTTGCACTGAAAACCGACATTTTCTTTCTGTCCACCGGATGCCTGCCGATCGACAGTTCTATAGAGCCGCTGGCACTTTCCATATTTCCTGCAACAAGCGCCAGATAGGTTTTCTGAAGCGTCCGGTTCTTAAATTGATCGGCCAAATGCGCCTGCGCGGCCGCTGTCTTGGCCACCAGCAGCACACCCGATGTATCTTTATCCAGACGGTGAACAATCCCCGGCCGGACTTTACCCCCGATTCCTGAAAGATGCGGACAATGATACAAAATGGCGTTGACCAGCGTACCGGAACTGTGGCCAGGCGCCGGATGCACAACCATTCCCGCCGGCTTGTCAATAACGATGATTTCCTCATCTTCGTGGAGAATTTGAAGCGTAATGGATTCAGGCGCACAATCAATGGGGACGGGGGCAGGAATGTCGCCGGAAATGGATTCTCCGGCCTTAAGGCGGTAACCTGGTTTTTTGATTTCTCCCTGAACACGAATTCGCCCTTCACGGATCAGCGCTCCTGCCACTGAACGTGAACATGCACCGATCTGCATCGCCACAGCCACATCCAGCCGTGTTCCGGAAAGCCGTTCTGTAACGGCTATGGAAAAAGAACCTTGTGAAAACATGATGGCGGATACATCACACCGCAGCACTTTCCTGAATAAAGAGTGATTCTATTTCGGACAAAATCATATCCTCAGTGGTATGTCTGGATGTAGAAAGCTCTTTCAGCAGTAACATCTGGGCCGTATCATACAGTTTACGCTCGCCAAAAGATAAATCTTTAGATAATTTAAGTAAATACAGATCACGAAAGACCTCAGCCACATCAAAAAGAGAACCTGTTTTTATCTTTTCCATATAATCGCGATATCTGCGATTCCAGGTCTGAGATTCCAGAGCAAAATCCCGCTGGTTTTTCATGATGTCATAGATCTTGGGAATTTCATTCTCCTGAATAATTTCCCTGAGGCCTACAGACTGCACATTCCATGTCGGAATCATGATCACCATACCATTTTCCAGAATCTTCATGATATAGAAATCATGTCTTTCTCCGTTGATTACTTTGCTTTCAATGGCTTCGATCCTTCCAACGCCATGGGCCGGATATACCGCAAGATCACCTATACAGAACTTTTTAATACAGATTTTTAAAGGCTCCGCTTTGATTTTATCTTTTTTATCGTTTAGTTTCATATCGTACCATATAAAAACTGTACTGCAATGTGGGGAGTTGAGAAGTGGGAAAGGGAAGTTGAATTATGGAGCAAAGATATATCCATATGGTCTGTAAACTACCACAGATCACCTGAACAAGCAATAAAAAAGGATTGACGCCATTGAAAGCGCCAATCCTTTTTCATTTACAACAATAAAAGATTAAAAAACGCTGTACTACATCAGGAACGGAACCATCAGCAGCGCCACAACGTTCAGAATCTTGATCATCGGGTTGACAGCCGGACCAGCGGTATCCTTGTACGGATCGCCGACGGTGTCGCCGGTAACAGCCGCTTTATGAGCATCACTGCCCTTGCCGCCCAGATGACCGTCTTCAATATATTTCTTGGCGTTGTCCCATGCAGCACCACCCGTGGTCATGGAAATGGCCACAAAAAGACCGGTAACGATACTGCCGATCAGAAGACCACCCAGGGCGACTTTGCCCAGCAGAAGACCGACAATGATCGGAGCGGCCACCGGCAGCAGAGCAGGAACAATCATCTCTTTCAAGGCAAACTTGGTAACGATATCCACGCATGCGCCGTAATCAGGTTTTGCAGTACCTTCCATAATGCCAGGAATGGTGCGGAACTGTCTGCGGACTTCTTCAACAACCGCGCCGCCAGCATTTCCTACCGCTTTCATGGCGATGGAAGCAAACAGATACGGCAGGAGACCACCGATAAAAAGACCAATGACAACGTTGACATCGGAAAGGTCGAACCGGATGGCGGCTGCACCTTTTTCTGCATGAAGCGCGAATTCCTGGACATAGGCGTTAAACAGCACCAGAGCGGCAAGACCAGCGGAACCAATGGCATATCCTTTGGTAACGGCTTTGGTGGTATTTCCAACTGCATCCAGAGGATCCGTGACCGCACGAACGCTTTCGTCCATTTCAGCCATTTCAGCGATGCCACCGGCGTTGTCGGTAATCGGGCCATAAGCATCAATAGCAATGACCATACCCGTCATGGACAGCATGGACATGGCCGCCATGGCAATGCCATACAGACCTGCAAAATGATAGGCTGCATAAATAGCGATACATATCGTGATAACCGGAGCCGCAGTCGCCTGCATACTGACAGCCAGACCTGCGATGATATTGGTGCCGTGACCGGTGGAAGAAGCTTCGGCGATGGCTTTGACCGGCGCATATTTACCGGTATAGAATTCGGTGATGATAACAATGACAACGGTCATAATAAGACCAATCAGGGTAGAAGCATAGATGGCCTGAGCGGAAATGGTTCCAAGATCGCCCATGAATTTATGGCAGGCGAAATAGAAAGCAACTGCCGCAATAATGGCTGCGCCAAACATTCCTTTATACAGAGCACCCATAATATAATCGCTTTTGGCACCCAGTCTGACAAAGAAGATAGCGATCATAGAGGCGACAATGGAAATCGCTCCCAGAATCAGCGGAAATTCCTCGGCCATAAGAATTTTGGGGAACAGCAGGTGACCGATCAACATTGCTGCCACAGCCGTAACCGCATAAGTTTCGAACAAGTCAGCCGCCATACCGGCGCAGTCACCAACATTGTCGCCGACGTTGTCTGCGATAACAGCAGGGTTTCTGGGGTCGTCTTCGGGAATCCCGGCTTCAACCTTGCCCACCAGGTCTGCGCCGACATCCGCGCCCTTGGTGAAGATACCGCCGCCCAACCGGGCAAAAATGGAAATCAGGCTGCCGCCAAATCCCAACGCAACCAGAGACATCACATCATGAGTAACGAAAAAATAACCTGATACGGAGGTCAACGCCAGACCCGCAACCATCATACCGGTAACAGACCCGCCTTTGAACGCAAGCGCAAGACCTGCAGGCAGACCTTTTTTTGCAGCTTCAGCGGTTCTGACATTGGCAATGACAGAAACTCTCATGCCGACATAACCGGCAATAAAGGAAGCAACCGCACCGATCAGAAAACCCATGGCTGATTTTGAGCCCAGTGTGGCAAAAATGGCAACAAAAATGATAGCACCCACGATAGACATACTTTTCAACTGCCGATTCAGATATGCAATGGCGCCTTCTTTGATGGCGCTGGCAATGGCCTGCATCTTTTCATTACCTGCCGGAGCGCTTTTAACGATAGAAGCCAGCGCTATCGCAAAAACAACTCCCACTAAACCAACCAGCATACACGTTAATGGAATATTTGCCAGTACGTAGTCCATTCTTTCCCTCCATCTGTTGTTTAACTTAAAATCGTGATTAACGTCTGATTAAACCGGTTCATCCCCGCTCCTGCACCATTGCAGAGAACAGTTACCACGGCCTCCCGCGCCCGGCCAATGATGCGTGTCATCATACCGTGTTCTTTCGGCGTAAAAGACGACAGCACGTGATCCACCACACCCACACTTTCTTCGGGACGCCCGATGCCGATGCGAAGACGGTTGAAATCGCCTCCGCCCAAAGCATCTATCAACGACTGAATACCATTGTGCCCTCCGCTCCCTCCTTTCGATTTAATTTTGATTCTTCCAAATGATAAGTCCATATCGTCATGGACAACTAACATATCCTTAACCGAAAGACCTGTGCACTTTAAAATCTGGCATATGGGCCCTCCGCTCAGATTCATGTAATCCATCGGCTGCGACAGTATGACATTTCTGCCCTCAATCGTACCCTCTCCTATCCGTGCGCTGACCTCCGACATGCTTATCGGAGGACGCCGCATCGGAATCCGGTAAAAGCGTGCAAGATCGTCAATGACCTGAAAACCGATGTTGTGCCTGCTATGAAGGTACTTCGCTCCCGGATTTCCAAGCCCTACAACCAGAAAGCATCTATTTTCCGCACATCCCGTCCGGAGTGCTTCAAACTGAACTGTCGCAGAAATATCCATGATCCTGGCAACCGCATGGGCATTACATTCTGAGCGAAATCACTCTTCAACGCCCTGCCCTATTTGGTTTTGGCGGTACCTTCAGCGACCTCTTCACCCGGTGTTTTTTCATCGGATTTGGTGCTGAGAACAGTTAAAATGGTCTCATTGGCTTCAGCAGACAGCTCAATATTTTCAGCAACCTTCAGGTCTTTGATATGAATGGAATCCCCAATTTCCAGATCTGTAATATCAATCGGAATGGACTGAGGAATTTCAAACGGCAGACACATCACCTCAACTTCACGCTGGATGATCTGAAGCATGCCGCCTTCTTCGATCCCCTTACATTTGCCTTTAACCACGATCGGCACATTCGCTGTTATTTTACGATCTTTTGAAATTTCATAAAAATCGACATGCAGAAACTTCCTGGACAGCGGATGCATCTGCAATTCTTTAATCATGGCGGTACGGGCGCCGGAGCCGACATTTTGAATCGCCATATTGAAAATGATCTGACCCGCCGAAGCCTTTTTAAGGGCGCGTTCCAGATCTACGGCTCCTACCGACAGTAAAACGGATTCAGAGCCAGGGCCGTACAGGACGGCGGGGATATTGCCTTCCCGGCGCAACGCTCTTGAAGGGCTGTTCCCTGTGGACGTCCTCAACGTTGCATTCAGTTCGAGTATCTCCAAAAAAGCCTCCTTATGCTATACCTCGATTTCTGCTCAAAATTGAACAGCATCTATCTGATTTATCAATCAAACAATCATTACACCACCTTGTTACAGGCAGCATTCTTTCTTACACAAACAAAGACGTCACGGAATCTCCCCGATGGCTTCGGATAATTGCCTCCCCCACCAGACGTGCAATGCTCAGAACTTTGATTTTTTCACAAGCGGCGGCATCTCTCTTTAACGGAATGGTATTGGTAACCATAAAACTTTTGAGAGCGGAAGACTCAATCCGCTCTACCGCAGGGCCGGAAAGCACGGGATGAGAACAACATGCGTGTACTTCCTGAGCGCCTCTGTCCATTATCACCGACGCTGCTTCCGTGACAGTACCGGCGGTATCCACCATGTCATCCAGAATGATGGCGATCTTCCCGGAAACATCTCCAATCAAGGCCATGGCCTTAGCCTTGTTGGGGGCTTCCCGTCGTTTGTCCACAATGGCCAGGCTGGCGTTCAACCGCTTGGCAAATGCCCTGGCCCTTTCAACGCCGCCGGCATCCGGTGATACAATGACAAGGTCGCCCGAAAAATCTTTTTTAATGTATTCCAGAATCACCGGCGCTGCAAAAAGATTATCTACAGGAATACTGAAAAATCCCTGAATCTGACTGGCATGAAGATCCATCGTGATAACCCGGTTCGCACCGGCAACTGTGAGCAGATCCGCCACCAGCTTGGCGCTGATAGGAACCCTGGGAGCGACTTTTTTGTCCTGACGGGCATATCCGTAATAGGGGATGACAGCAGTGATTCTTCGAGCGGAAGAACGCTTGAAAGCGTCAATCATCAGCAGCAGTTCCATCAGATGGTCGTTGACCGGCGAGCTGGTGGACTGAACAACAAAAATATCCTTGGAGCGAACATTTTCATCTATCTCAATCTGAAGCTCACCATCACTGAACGTTTTGACTTTCGCGCCCCCCATCGGCATTTCCAGATAGCTGCATATCTGCTGCGCCAGATCGGGGTTGGAATTCCCTGAAAAAATCGTCAGACCATTTGTTGCAAACCAGCTCATGAAACCTTTCCTGTGTGATACTTTCCGTGCTGTATTGTGGTTGTATGAAATGTCACAGCGCATTATACGCTTGAATCTTTAGACCGGCGCGCCTGAAATCAGTGGCTGGGGCGGGAGGATTCGAACCTCCGAATGCAGGAACCAAAATCCTGTGTCTTGCCGCTTGACGACGCCCCAGTATGCTCACCCTATACCTGAACTACCCGGCGATGGCCATTCGCCGCTCTTCCCGAAAGCCTTCTTCTGTGTATTACAACAGTATCTGAGCTAAAAAATACGCGTTGCTGCCATCCGTACTCAGTGCGCTGAAAGCATTTTTCGCTGCATCTGCTTCCTCAAAAATGCCAAAAACTGTTGAACCGCTTCCGGACATCAACGCGCCTGCTGCCCCATGGCTCAGCAGGCGATTTTTAATTTCCGCAATCTCGGGATGCCATGAAACCGTAACAGTTTCAAGGTCATTACACAGATGACAGCGTGGATTAAACCCTATATTCAAAGGAGAACTTTTATGCTTTTGTTCACATTTTGTCAATCCCAAATTCAGATTTTTATAGACATCCGCAGTACAAATATGAATTCGCGGATGTACCAATATCAGTCTATAGGGACGCAAATCATTCCAGAACTCGAGATGTTCTCCAATCCCTGAAGCCAAAGCGGGTTTTCTGAAAATAAAAAACGGCACATCCGCCCCCAGGCTCAACCCCAAATGCTTCAACTGAGCCATTGAAAACGGACGTCCCCATCTGGCATTCATTTCCAGCAGCACCGTGGCTGCATTGCTGCTGCCGCCGCCAAGCCCTGCAGCCACGGGAATGTGTTTTTCAATGGTGATGGCAACCCCGCCGTTCTGGTGCAGGGCATCCAGAAAACATCTGGCTGCACGGTATGCGATATTGCTTTCATTTTCAGGCACGTCAGGATGATTGCAGGCGACGGTAATTTCCGGCGCGCTGAAATCGAACGTAAGGTTGTCATATAAGGACACACAGCACATCAGTGACCGGATCGTATGATAACCATCCGGACGCCTGCCCGTTACATGAAGGAACAGATTGACTTTAGCAGGTGAAACAATTTTCATGATCAGGAAATTCCTTAAAAATATGTTGACAAGACAGGTGGATTATAGATAAAGGTAACACCGAAATAAACAGGGAAATGCATCATGAAGTCAGAAAAAAATCTCTTATCTGTGTTTTCATTGTGTTGTTCAGGATGGTGGCGCTGGCAGGCCGAGTACTAGAGGTGTGCCTGTAAGTATGCCGTCATGATTATCAGGATCGCGGGCCGCCTCAACAGCCCACGATCCTTTGTTTTTTTAGGGGCCGTGGATAAAAAATTCACGGCCCTTTTTTATTTTGAAAGGAGTCAAAGATGATTCTTCGTCAGTTTCCCTCGGAACAGCAGTTCATTGAACTGGCCAAAGGCTGTAATGTCATCCCCTTATGCGTCGAAATTCTGGCAGACACGCAAACGCCGGTGTCGCTGCTGTATAAATGCTGTCAGCGCCAGACGCCTTTGTTTCTATTTGAAAGCGTTGAGGGCGGAGAACGGTGGGGGCGTTACAGTTTCCTCG
>DAIEFO010000052.1 GCA_027325475.1 Desulfobacteraceae bacterium
GTTGGCGGGGTGGACGAGACTCGAACTCGCGACATCCAGCTTGGAAGGCTAGAGCTCTACCAACTGAGCTACTCCCGCCCGGCAAAAAACCATCCGTTGCACGCCCCGCAAGCGGTCTGCATTTTACAGCAGGCCACCTCAATCATTACAGAAAACCTGTACCGCAGATGACACTGTGCAGTCATATAACGATTTCACCTGCCGCTGCAAGCAAAATCTCCTGCGCACATCATTTTTTAGGCTGGTGGTGGGGGGAGGATTTGAACCTCCGAAGGCTTCGCCGACAGATTTACAGTCTGTTCCCTTTGGCCACTCGGGAACCCCACCGCTTGAATTGCATTTTTTCCGGAAACCCTTACCCTTGCTGGAGCCAGCGAAGGGACTCGAACCCCCGGCCCACTGATTACAAATCAGTAGCTCTACCAACTGAGCTACGCTGGCCCATGATTTCCTCATTCATAAAACTCGGTTCTTTTAACACTCACCATGCTCGAATGCAATAAAAAAATGGATTTTTTATGTTTTTTTTTGTATCTGATACTTCACGTTCAGAACGTATCGCTTTACACACTCCCAAAAAAGGAAGTCCTATGAGCACACTGTCGTTTGGTTTAAACGGAAACGTATGTATTGTTACCGGCGGTACCCGAGGCATCGGCCTTGAAATCGCCAGAGTATTACTGGAACAAGGCGCTATTGTTGTTATCTGTGCCCGTAAACAGGATGGGCTGGACGCTGCCCGGTCTCTCCTGAACGGGGGGGATCACCTGCTGGCTGTTCAGGCGCACACCGCCCGAAGCGAGGATGTGGACCGCTTATTTGATACAGTGCTTCAGCGGTTCGGAAAAATTGACGCACTCATCAACAATGTCGGCATGAACCTGATAACCACGGTAGTAGATGCTGATCCGGCCTTATGGCACAAAATCCTGGACTCCAACCTGAACGCCGCCTTCTTGTGCTCCCGGAAAGCCGGACAGATCATGCGCCGGCAGCACCACGGAAAAATCGTCCACATGTCATCCATCGCCGCTCACAGAGCCGCACCTGCCATGGGTATTTATGGCATTGCCAAAGCCGGCATCGAAATGATGACTAGGGTTCTGGCGCAAGAGCTTGCACCTTTCAATGTTCAAGTGAACGCCATCGCTCCCTGCATGGTGAAAACCGGTTTCAGTAAGGCTTTCTGGTCTGATCCGGCGCTGCATGATCACATTGTGGGGACAATTCCAATGGGCAGGCTTGCCAAACCCATTGATATCGTGTATCCAACGCTATTCCTGTGTTCAGAAGCCTCCGCTTTTGTGACCGGTCAGACGCTGAACGTTGATGGTGGCGCAAGCATCGTATGACAACTTATGAATACTTTTGGTGAAGGAGATATTTTGGAAGCACTCAGCAGATCTCATAAGAGCCGACTGGCCATCCGGGCATTTAAAGTTATAGCAGACGCACTGGTGATACGCGGACATTATAAGCCTTCTGGTGTTTCCGGACAAACACTGGCCAATGCATTGAAAGATCTAAGTCCTGAAATCTACGGAACGATGAATGATCCGCGCAGCATCGAAATTACAGGACTTGAATATGTTCTGGACAGGCTTCCCAGAGGACTTGAAGATTGCATCCGTATCGTTCTTACGGCATCGGAAGCCTTCGAACAGACGTCTTTTGAAAAAATCGTGCCCAACAAACGACGGAGGCTCTCCTACAGAATCAGCGAGGATGAAATGTGTTTTGTCATTACCACAGGACTCAGTGAAATTTACGATGTCCTCACCCACATCACATTTCTCAACATCGAAGCCGAGAAGATATATCATCAGATGAAAGAGCCGGGCGGCGAATACTCCAGCGGCTGGAAAGACCTCGAGCATATCGTCGCCAGCGAAGACTGCCTGGCGGATCAACAGCTCGATCAGGCTATCTGGAATCTCAGCATCATTCTGGGCAGAACCTATCAGGAAACCAGAGATACTTATTATTACCTGAATGCCAACCGCAAATCAACCGGATGCAGCAACAGCCTTTTTCAGATCATTTATCGCCTGGGCAAACGGGTCGAACGCGAAAAGGCATCCAAAGACAACGAACTGCTCATCTATTTTACGCCATCGCTGCAACGCATGATCGGCCATCACACCTACGGGCCCTCATGGGCATCGGCCATCAAGGAGAAAATCTGCACGCTCGGACTTCAGGACCGCCCCTTGCATATTATCAGCGCCAACATGCACAGCGTGCTTAACCTGCTTTACGGATACGCTGCAGTATTTTCGCAAAATCAGAAAAAAGCTGACGGTGATTTATATCTTTTTCTTCAGAAACTGCGGGACGACCGGGAGACCGTCCGAAAACACGCCGATTCCAGTGGCTGCCATTACATGCCGGATACCTCCGGAACGCTTATTGACGCTCAGATTATGGATCTGGCATTCCTTGACGAAGCACCGTTTCATCCTGATCTTCACATCGAACGCGAAAACCTGAAAACCCGTCCGCCAGTGCTCCTGGTGATGGATTATGCCTTCGGAACCCAGGCTTACGAGGTCATGGATGAACTGCTATCGGAATTTCATCAGAGTCCGACCATTCATGTCGCTTCAATTTCCATTATGGGAAAAGCGGGAATTCTGCCCGGCAAAAAAGGCGATATCATGCTGCCGACCGCGCACGTGATGGAAGGCACCCCTCACAATTATCTGGTAAAAAACGACTTGAAAGCAGAAGATTTTGATGGCTCTATCGATGTATATGTGGGGCCCATTGTCACGGTATTGGGTACCTCGCTTCAAAACCGGGATGTTTTGGAAAAATTTCAGACAACCAGTTGGAAAGCCATCGGTCTGGAAATGGAAGGGGGCCATTATCAGCGAGCCATCAGCGCTGCCATCATCCGGGGGCATATCTCTCCGAACATCAAAGTTCGCTATGCCTACTATGCCTCAGACAACCCGCTGGTCAGCGGCCAAACACTGGCATCCGGCAGTATGGGGGATGAGGGCATCAAGCCCACTTACATGATCAGCAAGGTTATTATCGAAAAAATTCTGAATGACAGCGACATCGCTCCATAACGGTTCACCCCTTCGGGCGGCTTCCGCAAATGGAACCATTTTTCGTGAATGTCGTGTTTAGTTTTGCACCCCTCCTGTTTATCGATTATATTTTTTTGGACGTTCTAATCATTTTCTAACAAACCGGGCATAAGGTATCCATCAACGTCAATGACGTCGCTGTTAATTAGTTATCACCATACTAACCAGATTTTGAAAGAAAGGAACGACCGTCATGCTTAAATTTTCACGTATTGCCTGGATCATTGCTTTGTTTTTTACCGTTTCGACCGGGACCGTCGCTATCGCGGCCGGCAATTCGATTACCGCAATGGGCTCGACTGCGTTGCAACCTCTTGTGGAACAGGCTGCCAACAAATTTATGGAAACAAAACCCGACGCCAGAATTCTGGTGCAGGGCGGCGGCAGTGGCACCGGTTTGACCCAGGTCGCTCAAGGCGGTGCGGATATCGGAAATTCGGACATTTTTGCCGAGGAAAAAACGGATATCAACGCCAAGCAACTGATTGACCACAAAGTGTGTGTCGTTGGATTCACCGCTGTCGTCAATCCCAAAGTCACTGTCAGCAACGTAACGCAAAAACAATTGGTTGACATTTTCTCCGGCAAGATCACCAACTGGAAAGAAATCGGCGGCCCCGATATGAAAGTCGTGATTATTAACCGCCCCAAATCTTCCGGCACCCGGGCAACTTTTAAGAAATACGCGTTGAATGGTGTGGAAGAAGCCGCCGGTATTTCCCTGACGGAAGATTCTTCGGGTACCGTTCGAAAAACCATCGCTGAAACCCCGGGCGCCATCGGCTACCTGGCGCTGTCCTATGCCGACGCCTCGGTTCGAGCGCTGAATTTTAACGGCGTCACGCCAACCATCGCCAATATCACCAATGGGAAATATCCCATCTGGTCCTATGAGCATATGTACACCAAAGGAGAACCGACGGGCCTGGCCAAAGAATTTCTGAATTACATGATGGGGCCGGAAGTTCAGGGTAAACTCGTTTCGGCGCTGGGGTACATTCCTGTTTCAGAAATGAAGGTATCCCGGTAGCGGAACATTTTTAACCGGTTTCTAAAAGGGTCTTCTCCGCCGGGAGCTGCGGCTGAAAAACGTCTTCATCCCGAAACAGCAACGCAAAAAGTTCAATATCGAAACGCATCAATTCTTTCTGTCACTGCACTGCCGTGAATACGTCGCAATGGCAGAAAGAACACTGCGCCGATGTTGGACTTTTTGCGTTGTCAACCGATGTTCAAAAACACAGGTTACAAAAATGGTATCCGAGACAGAAAACCTTTCGAAAACACTTTGCATAAAGACATGTGATCATGTCATTACCCGGAGCTCACCCAAACCCGGTTATTTTTTTCGTGAGACACTGGGGCGATATTATACCACGCTTTGCGG
Source organism: Desulfobacteraceae bacterium (assembly GCA_027325475.1). GTDB lineage: Bacteria > Desulfobacterota > Desulfobacteria > Desulfobacterales > Desulfatirhabdiaceae > RAAP-1. The sequence goes on from DAIEFO010000052.1 coordinate 4,486, forward strand.
GAGCGTTATTATCCTGTTGACTGTGGTTATGGTCGCTTTCGTTGCAGTTAAAGGTTTGACGGCATTTATAGGCAGCCACCCGATTTCACCACTGCAATTTCTGTTTTCCACCCATTGGCAGCCGGATGCATCCGCCAGTGAGGGAGGCCCTAAATTCGGTGCGCTGACATTTATTATCGGCTCTCTCAGCGTTTCAGGACTGGCGGTGTTATTCAGTGCGCCCCTTGCCATTGCGGCCGCAGTACTGATTGCCATCATTGCACCCAAATCCGGAGAGAATTTCATCCGGCCTGTACTTGAATTGTTCACCGGGATACCTTCGGTTGTGTACGGGTGGGTTGGCTTAAGTCTGCTGGTGCCGTTTATTCGAAACTGCTTTGGCGGGCTGGGTTTCAGCCTTCTGGCAGGCAGCCTGGTTCTGGCGCTGATGATCCTGCCGACCATCACGACACTGGCCACCGATGCGCTGCAGGCACTTCCCATCTCATACACGGAAGGCTCCTATGCGCTCGGCGCCACCCGCTGGCAAACCATTTACCGGATTTTATTCCCTGCAGCCCGTTCCCGGATTCTGATTGGAATTACGCTGGGTATTACCAGAGCATTCGGAGAAGCGCTGGCTGTCCAGATGGTCATTGGTAACAGCGTGCGTATCCCCGGATCGTTTTTAAGTCCTATCAGTACACTTACCAGCATCATTACCATGGATATGGGAAATACCGTTACCGGTTCCGACTGGAACAACAGCATGTGGAGCATGGCGTTGCTGCTCCTTCTGATAACGTTCGGTTTTATCGTAATTATCAAAATACTGGGGTCCCAGCGGACAGAGAAAAGAGGAAGCAATGCCTGAAACAAGCGAACAAATCGAAGCGCAGATGGCAAAACAGAAAGGGCAAGGCGTGCAAATCCAGAAAAATGCAACAGACAGCGCTTCAGTGACAAAGGATGCAGCGCGATGTGGATTCTGCAAATCCGGCAACCAGCGGGCAGCGTTTTTTACAGACAGACTGGCGACCTTTTTTTTCTGTTCAGCAGGTATTTTTCTGGTAGGTCTGCTGTTTATATTCGCAGGGTACATCATTTACGCCGGGCGGGACTCCCTGACATTTCATTTTTTAACATCCCCGCCGCGTTTCATGCAAAAGGGGGGTGGCATCGGCCCGCAGCTTTTCAATTCGATCTACCTGCTGATCATTTCTTCGGCGTTCAGCGTGCCGATCGGTGTCGGCGCGGGCATTTATATGGCAGAATACGCCAGACCGAATTCCATCACCAAAGCCATCCGGCTGAGCCTGGAAACACTATCTGCACTGCCCTCGATTGTGGTGGGACTTTTTGGCTTATTGATCTTTATCAATGTACTGGGCTGGGGATTTTCGATAATGGCCGGTGCAATGGCGCTGATGATCCTGAACCTGCCGGTCATCACCCGTGTTGCTGAAGAATCCATCCGGAACGTACCGCTGACTCTCAAAGAGGGCAGCCTTGCCTTGGGCGCCACACACTGGCAGACCATCTGGAAGCTGATTTTACCGGCAGCGCTTCCCGGTATTTTAAGCGGTGTCATTCTGGTTACCGGAAGAATTTTCGGTGAGGCCGCCGCCTTGCTGTTTACCGCCGGCATGAGCAGCCCGCATCTGAATTTTGGAGACTGGAATCCCCTGCACTATGCCTCCCCGCTCAATCCTTTCCGCCCCGCCGAAACGCTGGCCGTATATACCTGGAAAGTAAACTCGGAAGGTTTGGCGCCGGATGCCCGCCAGATCGCCGATGGCGCGGCTGCGGTTCTCATCATCACGGTCTTTCTGTTCAATATTCTGGCGCGCTATATCGGCAGAACCCTGCAAAAACGGGGGTATTCGCACTGATCGGTGAGCCATCCACGCGGCGGCGTCACGATGCCGTCAGAATAAGCCCTGACGGAAGCTCTTCGCCAAATGCATCTGTAATCTCTTGGTATTTCATCGGAATTACTTCAATCAGCGCCTGACGCTGCTGTTCCAGGATAGCGCTGCCGGATAACCCGTCCATAATTCGCCCTGTCACAGCGTCATCCACATCCCGCGCCCGATCTCCCGTTTTGCGGGCCATCTGCAGCAGCGCGGTTCCAAAGCACGGTCCCGCCGGAGTGGTTGCCATCAGCGCCTGAATCCATCCTGCAACTTCTCCCGGAGGTATGAGCCGATCCACCGGCCCATACAGTAAGTCCCGGGCGGCGATTCGAGACATCGCCCACCACAGTTGCGGCGATTGCTTTCCGGACGTTAGCTCCGACAGCAGACGGCATCCCAGCCGAACCTTGTCCTTGACAGCCAGCCGTTCCATACCGGCCGCCGCCATCCAGATTTCCAGATATTCATGAGGTGCTATGCGCTGTTTGCCGCCCCTGGACGATAGAATCAGCGGCGATACATCCTGAAAAAACTGGCGCTGCTGCCCTGCCCCCAGGCCGCCGGAAACCCGGCGCCACAATATCCACCAGTCCAGCCGAACCTGCGCGTTGCCAGGATAGACCAGCCCCTGCGCATAGATTTTCCAGAGCGCTTTCATGCGATGTTCATCAAAACCGTCTCCAAAACCAGGTCTCAGGCAAAACCCCAGCAGATGGAGCCAGCGGCTTTCGAACTCCGGCGCTGTCATTCGGGTCTGGATCAGCGACAGCAGCACATCCGCCATTCCTCGAATCAGCGACAGCGGCCATTTCTCTCTGGAGCGGCCGATAATCCGCGCCACATCCTTAACCACGGACGTCAGTAAAGGCCCTGCAACCGGCTGCAAAAAGGCTTCCCGCAGTCTGGAATACACGGCCTCCATCCGGGAGACGTCAAACACTTCCTGATCTGCGACAGCGGCGGGACTGGCGGCCTCCCGTATTTGAAACTGAAGCTTCCAGCGATGATCGCTGATACGGGAATGGCACCAGAGCGCCAGGGTTCCGATCTCGGTATAGACTGCCTCGATATCCACCGGGACAAGCTGTTCTTCGCCTTTTTTTCCATACTGGATAATGGTCTGAATGGACGGCATCCGGGCCAGCGTATCATCCACTGTCACCAATTGACCGGCCCTGTCTCCGGAACGAAAGCTGGAGCTGAACAGCTCGAAGCTGACCGGCTGATTGGCCCTGACCTGGAATTCCCGGTCGGTCAGGTGCACCCGGCTCCCCTCATCCAGCCCCCGCTCCACGAGGCAAACGGCCTGCTGTGTTTTTGCATCGGTGGCGTCAGATGCCACCCCCAGATAATATGAACGGGGACTGCCGCTCCCCACCCGGACACCGCGACCGGTTTTCACCATGCCGTAATACGCCGCTCCCAGCGCCACCGCCAGATCAGGCTGAGAATTTTCGAGAACACGCGGCAACGCGGCGTCTTTTTCATGAAACCAGGCGCGTATCGCCTCCCGGATCCGGTTCTGTATCATCTCCGGTTTCAGTGCGCCACCATTAAACAAAATGCAGTCCGGCATCATGTGCTTTTTCCCCAGATACTGAAAAACATCGTCCTGATGCCGCTCTAGAAACCAGCCCAAATGCCGCGTAACGGCAGGCTCCTGTTCATAGGGCAGACCAAACTCCGTAATACCTTTCCGGGAAACGGACGGCTGCCGGGCCTCCGATGCTGTTACAGGGAAAAAGCCTTCCAGCACAATCTCTTCAACACTTCGAGCGTCCAGTTCCACGGAAAGAGTCCCAGCGATCAAGCGGCTACCTTCCCCCATGAGCGTTATCTTTCTGGATGCAGCGCTGCCGCCAAGCAGCATCTCCTTGGCCTGTCGGCATTGATGGCACAACGCTTTCCAGCGGTCTCCGGAAAGACGCGCCTGCTTTCCCAGCCGGTGCTCGACGCTTCTGGCCAGCGCCAGATCAATATTATCCCCCCCCAGTATCAAATGATCCCCGACCGCGATTCGCTCGAAACGAGGACTGCCATCCACTTCCCTCAGAGTGATCAGCGTAAAATCGGTCGTACCTCCGCCAACATCACAGACCAGAATCAGCTCACCGGGAGCCACATGCTGGCGCCAGCGGTTTTCATACCGGATCAGCCAACTGTAGAAAGCGGCCAAAGGCTCTTCCAGAAGCGTCACTGACGGCAGCCCTGCCAGCTCTGCGGCCTCCAGCGTCAACTCTCTGGCCACCTCATCGAAAGATGCCGGCACTGTCAGCACAATTCCCTGATGCTCCAGATACAGGTCTTCATCGTCCCCGCGGCTGCTGTTCCATGCCTGGCGGATGTGAGACAGATACGCCGCCGTCGCCTGGACCGGCGACATGCGGGAGATGACGCCTTCCGAACCCCACGGCAGGATTCTGGCCTTGCGGTCCACCTGCGGGTGACAGAGCCAGCTTTTGGCGGAAGAAATCAGTCGGGAAGGAATTTTGGCGCCGTGATCTCTGGCAAACATCCCCACCAGCGGCGGATTTTCAGCTCCTGTTTCAGAAGGCGTCCAGGGAAGACGCAGCGATTCCGGCGCCAGATCGTATGCACCGGGAAGATATAGAAATGAAGGCAGAACCGTACTCCGGGAAATTTCTCCCGGCCCTGTCACCTGTGGGATTTTAAAGAGACGGATCGTGTCTGCGCCTTTTCCGGCGTGAAGATCCGCATACGCCACGGCGCTGTTGGTTGTACCCAGGTCGATGCCGACCACAAAACGTTTATTGAAAGACTGCAACATGAATATCCTGCCTGAAAGGTTGAAATCTGAACTGTTTGAACCCATGAAAGGCGCGAAAGAATGCCGGATTTTCGTGGGGTTCGTGTATGTCATGGTTACCCTTTGCCCAGTACCTCTCCGATTTTCCGGTTTAACTCCTGAAGGTTGAAGGGTTTCTGAAGAAATCCCCGGCAGCCCCGCTCCAAAATCGCCTGCGCCTGGCCGTCGATGCTGTAACCGCTTGAAAGCAGCACATTAACATTCGGATCGATGGCCTTCAGTTGATCAAACACCACGCCGCCGCCGTTTCCAGGCATGATCATATCCAGAATGACCAGAACGATTTCCGCACGTCGCTCCGAATATATCGAAACGGCATCATGCGCATTGGTCGCCGTACTTACCCGCCAGCCCATGCGTTCAAGCATCTGACGCCCCACATCGAGGATCATTTCTTCATCGTCCACCAGCAGCACCACGCCGTCACAACTCAACGCAGCGGCGCCAGGGGCTTCTGTGCGATCCGGCATCAGCACCTGGGATTCAATGGCAGGCAGATAAATGTGAAACACCGTCCCCTTGCCAGGCTGGCTTTGGACATCAATACAGCCGCCATGATTTTTGACGATGCCATAAACGGACGCCAGCCCCAGACCGGTGCCACGGCCCATTTCCCGCGTGGTGAAAAATGGTTCGAAAATCCGCCGGCGGGTGGATTCATCCATGCCGACACCGGTATCCGCCACCGACACACGGACATATCTGCCTGGCCGGATATCAAACGGATACACCGCGCTGTCTTTCACGCAGACGTTTTCGGTACAAACCCGGATGGTGTTGCCGTGGGAAATTTCCGCTGCGTTGCCGCCATCGGGCAGCATGGCATGAGCGGCATTGATATAAAGGTTCATGAGAACCTGACCCATCTGCCCGCTGTCCACAGCGACATTCCACAGCGCTGCGTCATAATCTTCGCGGATACAGATATCTTTTCGGGTACGGCTGAATATATCATGATACTCCCTGAGCAGCTCGTTCAGGTTGACAGGCCTGACCTCATATTTGCCGCCTTTGGCAAAGCCCAGCAACTGGCGGGTCAGCGACGCCCCCTGCTGCACAAAATGGTCGATATCCTTCAATCTCCGGCTGGCAGTATCGCTAAGACCGGAATCAAGCAGCATCAGCGATATATTCCCCTGAATGGCCATCATCAGGTTGTTGAAATCATGAGCGACGCCGCCTGCCAGTGTTCCGATGGCTTCCATTTTCTGGGCATGCAGCAAGCTGGCTTCCATTTTCTTTTTTTCCGTCAGATCCATCAGGCTGAGTACCATGCCGGAAGGCTTTTCATGGCTTCCCTGAATCGGCGCAGCAGCAATCAGGATATCCAGAACACGGCCGTCTTTAGTCT
>DAIEFO010000053.1:0-3078 GCA_027325475.1 Desulfobacteraceae bacterium
ACAAGGACAATGGCAACATGATCCATGCGGATCTTTTCGGCGGCAGGAAATGGCATCGTCACGGACTGATCGCTCACGGGAGCGTTATACGATTTCAAAGCTGTTAAAGAAATAGCCGATCTCAAATGCCGCGGTTTCCGGTGAATCCGAGCCGTGAACGACATTTTTTTCGATATCCGTCGCGAACAATCTTCGAATAGTGCCTTCGGCGGCGTCCTTGAAATTGGTGGCGCCCATCAGCTCCCGATATCGTGCGATAGCATTCTCGGCTTCCAGCACCATGACGACAACCGGACCGGAAGACATGAATTCGGTAAGGCTGGAGAAAAAAGGTCTTTCCTTATGTACGGCATAAAAGCCTTCGGCCTGGGTGCGGGTCATGTGAAGCATTTTCATGGCGATGATGTTTAATCCCGCTTTTTCAAGACGCAGGACAACTTCCCCAATAAGATTGCGTGAAACGCCGTCGGGCTTGATGATGGACAATGTTCGCTGCATGTGTCAAAATCCCTTTCTTTTTTAAATCGTTATAAATTTACGAGAATTCTGTTGATACACTGATGTTGCTTTGGACGGTTATTGTACATTTTTCAGCCTGAATAATCAAACCCTGTTGGCAGTTCATCCTGAAAGTGGAAAGAATGCAGTTATATATTGCCTGCGCGTCGAAATCGTGATAAACGTGCATGAAATTTTCAGAAATCGGGGCGTGGCGCAGCCTGGTAGCGCACCTGCTTTGGGAGCAGGGAGTCGGAGGTTCAAATCCTCTCGCCCCGACCAGTTTTTTGAACAGTAGCCGCCTGTAGAGATAAAACTCCGCAGGCGGTTTTTGCTTTTGGGATTATAAGGAAGTTACCATGCAAAATCATCGTGATACGCGGAACAGCTCCACTGTTGGCGCTGAAAGAATCGGTCTCAGGGTGCTGGGGGCCATCAGCGTTTCTCATTTTTTAAACGATATGATTCAGTCACTGATTCCGGCAATTTATCCTATGCTAAAGCAGGCTTTTACCCTCAGTTTTACACAGATCGGACTGATTACGTTGACCTATCAGATCACGGCATCTCTGCTGCAGCCAGCGGTTGGATTATATACAGACCACCATCCAAAACCCTATTCACTGGCCATCGGCATGGGATGTACACTGGCGGGACTGATCGTTCTGGGAATGGCGCCAACTTACGGTATGTCGCTGATAGCTGTCGCCCTGGTAGGCACAGGGTCTTCAGTCTTTCATCCAGAATCATCGAGAGTCGCACGCATGGCTTCCGCAGGTCAATACGGATTGTCACAGTCCATTTTTCAGGTTGGCGGCAATGCCGGAACGGCCATGGGCCCCCTGCTGGCAGCGCTGATTATCATTCCGCAAGGCCGGCACAGCATCGTATGGTTTTCTCTGGCTGCGCTGCTGGCCATCATGATTCTGTGGAAAATCGGCAACTGGTACAAACGCTGGCAGTTGCGTGAAAAACGACAGGTGCATATAAAGACATCCACGCCGTCGCCAATACCCGCCCGGACGGCGATATGGCCGGTGTTGATTTTAATGGTGCTGATATTCTCGAAATTTTTTTATCTCGCAAGTCTGAACAGCTATTTCATATTTTATTTGATCAGTAAATTTCACCTTTCCGTAAAATCTGCACAGATTCATCTGTTCGTTTTTCTGTTCGGCGCAGCACTGGGAACCATTATGGGCGGCCCTATCGGTGACCGTATCGGACGCAAGCGCGTGATCTGGGGTTCTATTCTGGGGGTGGCGCCGTTTACGCTGGCGCTGCCTTATGCAACGCTGTTCTGGACAGGCCCTCTGACCTTAGTCATCGGACTCATCCTGGCATCGGCGTTTCCGGCGATTCTGGTATATGCACAGGAACTTTTTCCCGGAAAGGTGGGGATGGTATCCGGACTGTTTTTCGGGCTGGCTTTCGGTATGGCCGGCATCGGCGCCGCGGTGCTGGGAAAACTGGCTGACGTCCGCGGCATCGATTATGTCTATCACCTGTGTTCTTTCCTGCCACTGATTGGACTGCTGGCAGCCTTTCTGCCGGATATCGAAAGCAGAACACGGACGGCTTCATAAAAAGTTCGCAGGCAAAGCGCGCAAATCCTGAAGAATAACAGCGCACTTTTGGGTGCGCCGCAACGACGAAGGATGCAGCGCAACGCGCGCTTCCGGACTTTTTACGAAGCCGTCAAGTATATCACAGGGGGTTTTCTTCTGAACCCAACGGAAGATATATAACAACGATCAGCCCTCCGCCATCGACTGCATTGAAAGCTTTCAGCGTTCCATGATGAAGATCGATGGCCCGTTCAGCAATGGAGAGGCCGAGTCCTGCGCCACCCGTCTTTCGGTTCCGAGAGCTGGACACTCTGAAAAACGGGTTAAAAATATGGGTTAAATCGGCGTCCGGGACGCCTGTTCCATAATCTCTGACGCTGATTTTAGCAGAAGGTACCGCTTCCTTGACGATTTTTTCCAGACGAATTTCAACGCAGGTTGTATCCAAGGTATAACGGATGGCATTGCGGACAATATTTTCAATGGCCTGACGCAGTAATTCCTCGTTGCCCTGAATCATACACAGATGATTTTCCAGAAGTTTCACTTTCCGGTTGTTTCCACGGGCTTCAAAATCTCCATCTGCTGCTATTTCCTGTAAAAGACGGGAAAGGTTAACGGATTTCATTTGGGCACAACCGAAGCCAGATTCCAACCGGGTCAGCATCAGCACCTGGGAAATCATTTCGTTCAGCAATGTCGTTTCGTGCTCAATCTTTTCCAATGCGCTTTCCGCTTCAATGCCTGTATGCCTTCTGACCAGCTCCAACGCCACATTCAGCCTTGCCAGCGGCGAGCGGAGTTCATGAGAAATATCTCCCAGGAATTGCCGTTGCAGATTCATGAGAGATTCAACTCTTTCTGTCATATGATCAAAATCACTGGCAAGTGCCGACAGTTCGTCTGTTCTGTTGCCGATCGTATGCGCAATGCGCACGGCCAGCTCGCCGGAAGCCACGCGCCGGGTTGCTTCCCGAAGAGCAATGATGGGTGATGTCAGATACCGGGCGAG
>DAIEFO010000053.1:3088-10350 GCA_027325475.1 Desulfobacteraceae bacterium
ACGGCCAGCTCGCCGGAAGCCACGCGCCGGGTTGCTTCCCGAAGAGCAATGATGGGTGATGTCAGATACCGGGCGAGTATATAGCACACCACTCCAGAAATGAGCAGAATGATACACAGACTTTCAGTCAGATGAAACGCTTCATCAGGAGGTGGCATATGCGGGTGCGGCGGAAATTCACCAACCACCACATACAGATTACCATCATTCCCTGATATGGGCAGAGCTAACGTCATCATATCGCGGGAATGATATTCCTCCGTTTTGCGGCTCTGTATAACCCGCGCCCCAAGCTTTTGTATTTCCGGCGACAACACACGATCACCCATGACGTGAAGTGTCGAATCCAATAAAAAAACACGGATGCCGGTCGTATGTCTTATTTGATCCGTCATTCTCTTCAGACGCCCGTCCGTCTGCTCCGGATGACAGTTCAGCATGGCTTCCCCATACAGGAAAAGAGAATCGGTGACAGGGTGATATCGGTGATTACCGGGAGGCCACTGCCCCGTCAACCGGTCTATAGAAATCTGAGTCGTAATGATGAGCGCCGTGGCGAGCCAGAACGAAAGGTAGATTTTAATAAATATGCTTTGTTTCCACATTATTGTTATATTTCGGAGTACTCCTGTGCCGGATGGCTGTCTTCTGAAATGGCAAGCGCATAAAGATATCCCACGCCCCGAACTGTTTTTATGCGTTCAACGCCCATGGGATTTTGGCCGAGCTTTTTGCGCAGCTTGCTGATATGAACATCAATGCTCCGGTCGAATGGAGACAGATTACGTCCCAGCACGATTCGGATAAGGTCTTTGCGTGAAACGAGCTGTCCTGCATTCCGGAGTAATTGCTCCAGCAGACTGAATTCAACAGCGGTAAGCTCTATTGAACTGCCTGAACGGGTCACAGAATGAGCCCCCATATCCATTTCAATATCTCCCACTCTGAGCAATTTATCAAATCCTTCATAGGAATTTATGTTTCCGGACACCGGTTTTATCCGTCGCAGAATGGCGCGAATGCGGGCGAGCAGTTCCCGAGGGTTGAACGGTTTTGGGAGATAATCGTCCGCTCCCATTTCCAGGCCGACGATTCTGTCCACATCATCACCCCGCGCCGTCAGCATAACAACTGGCGTGGCGCTGGCGCGCCGCAGCTCCTGCAAGACTTCAAATCCGTTTTTCTTCGGGAGCATCACATCCAGGATAATCAGATCATATCTGTTCTCGCAGGCAATGTGAATTCCCAAACACCCGTCATGAACCGCATCAATTTGAAATCCCTCCGGAATCAAATATTCTGTGAGAAGACTACACAATTCCATATCATCATCAACAATCAGAAGCCGTTCCACATCGTTCTCTCCGTATTCGTGTATTCAGGTAAAAATCCTGGACAATCCGGATATCTTTACAAAACTTTACACTGCATTAACGATAACTTAACTTAATATTTCAACAAATATGCGGATAAAGAAAACAAGAATGAATTTTGATTTTACAAATCCATCAAAATCAATATCAGGACGATGATCTATCTTAACGAAAGGAGACCTGCAATGTCAATTTCAGCTATTTCTTCAAGCACCAGCACTTACCAGACGACTCAGACCAACCCATTTGCCAAATTCAAGGAGGATTTTGATGCGCTTGGAAAGGCGTTGAAGTCAGGCAATATCGATGATGCCAAAAAAGCGTATACCCAACTGCAGAAGGATATGCCATCAAATAGCGGCAGCAACAACCCTATGAGTTCCGATCTTCAAACTCTGGGCAAAGCGCTGGATTCAGGAAATCTTACAGCCGCTCAGGATGCATATTCCACGATTCAGGAAAAGATGTCTCAAGGAAAACCGTCTTCGGGGGACAGCACAAGTGGAAGCACCGGCAGTATTTCAGGTTCCAGCACCAATATCGGCAGCAGTTCAGGTACTGCTTCTACATCCTCAAACAGCAAGGTGTACGACAAAAAAGATACCAACAAGGATGGAACGGTTTCTCTCCAGGAGGAAATGACATATGACCTGCAGCATCCTGCAGATCAAACAACCACACAGAGCAATTCGACCTCCACGTCTTCGTCAAGTAACGGAACCGGCGGCGTCATTGATGTCTTAGCGTGAACATCCACTGACATCACCGCTGACGATATTTCGTACCGGCATTAAAAATGCCGGTACAAGGCCATCTGAAAATCGATTTTAAACGCCTGTCGCTGGATTAAATACCGCTCATACACAGGTATTTGATTTCGGAGTACTCCTCAATACCATATTTGGATCCTTCCCGCCCTATGCCGGACTGTTTTACACCTCCAAAAGGCGCAATTTCGGTGGAAATAACGCCGGTATTGATGCCTACCATGCCATATTCAAGAGCTTCAGAAACCCGCCATATCCGCCCGATATCTCTGGAGTAAAAATATGCGGCAAGACCATATTCAGTATCATTGGCCATATGGATGGCTTCCTGTTCAGTTTTAAAGCGGAATAACGGCGCAACGGGTCCGAAAGTTTCTTCTTCGGCAATCGCCATATTCGGCTGGACATTGGTTAAAATGGTCGGCTCAAAAAAAGTTCCGCCTTTTGCGTGGCGCTTGCCGCCGATCAGAATTTTCGCGCCTTTGGAGACAGCGTCCTGAATATGTTGCTCCACTTTCTTCACAGCGTTCATGTCGATCAGCGGCCCTTGCATGATTCCGGGTTCAAAGCCGCTGCCGACAGTCAATGTTTTCACCTTCTCCGCCAGTCTGGCGGCGAAATGATCATAAATATCATCCTGGAGCAAAATCCGGTTGGCGCACACGCAGGTCTGGCCTGCGTTGCGATATTTGGACGCCATGGCGCCATTGATTGCTGCGTCGATATCGGCGTCGTCAAACACGATAAAAGGCGCGTTGCCGCCAAGCTCCAAAGATATTTTTTTGACAGTGTCGCTGCATTGGCGCATCAGAAGTTTTCCGGTTTCTGTGGAACCCGTGAAGCTGAGCTTTCGCACCAGGTGACTTTTCGTCAATTCTGAACCGATAACAGATGCTTTTCCGGTAATGACATTGAATACACCCGCAGGGATGCCCGCTTGATGCGATAATTCCGCCAGCGCCAATGCCGAATAGGGCGTTTGGCTTGCAGGTTTTACAATTATGACGCAGCCTGCAGCCAGGGCTGGAGCCGCTTTTCGGGTAATCATGGCTGAAGGGAAATTCCACGGCGTAATAGCGGCACAAACGCCTACAGGCTCGCGGATAACCACGATACGGCTTTCTTTCTGGTGCGAAGGAATGACATCGCCGTAAATCCGCCTGCCTTCTTCAGCAAACCATTCAATAAAGGATGCGGCATATGCGATTTCTCCACTGGATTCCGCAATCGGCTTGCCTTGTTCCGCCGTCATCAGGGCTGCCAGGTCTTCGCGGTTTTCCATGACCAGCTCATACCATCGCCGTAAAATAACAGCTCGTTCCTTTGCAGTTCTGGTGCGCCACAACGACCATGCCGCATATGCGGCATCAATGGCGCAGCGGGTTTCGACAGCTCCCATTTCCGGAACAGTTCCGATACGTGAACCATCCGCAGGATTTGTCACAACCATCGTCGCTTTTGAGTCTGCATCGATCCATTTTCCATCGATGTAGCATTGTTCATGAAACAGCGTTGAATTCTTAAGTTTGGGTATCATTGATGCCCTCGTAAAAAGTTGAGTTTCGGACGACTTCGTAAAATGTTCGCAGGCAAAGCGCACAAATCCGCAAGGAGTGAAGCGTACTTTTGGGTACGCGCAACGCAGCATACGGACTTTTACAAAGTCGTCATCATTGTCATGAATTTACTTGCAGGGAATGGCTTCCCGGAAGCTGTCTTTGGTCCAGATGGGCTGGCCATCCGGTGTTTTTCCGTCGGCTTTCCATTTATCGGTTACCTTAAGACAGTATGAACCCATATTGATGACTTCCGGTTCCTTATTGCCCGGCATTTCTCCACCGATGCGCATCAGTTCGGGGTTGGTGGTGGTGTAATTGGGTTTGATGGTTGCCATACCGCAACCGCTTACAGCAACCGCAAGGGCAGCACAAACAAAAAACATGCACATTTTCTTCATGGTTTGTTCTCCTGAAATCGAGCGTTATTGATTAGGTTCGAAGGCCGGTATCCGTAGAAAACCCGGCTGGAACACAGCAGCAATTTACCTTTCTGATACCGGCTCAAAAGACAATACGGGCGACAGAAAACCGTTTTTTGCAGTTAGCACCTGCCGCAGGTTCAGTCAAGGACATTTTGGGGACCACCATGATATATCATTTCAAACCATTTATTGACATTTATAAACATAAAATACATGATATAAACACCATCCATATGGAACTTGATGTGTCCGTATGGTTAAAACGGATTTAAAAAACTGAGGATATATTGTGAATGTTTTAACCATCATTAAAGAGCAGGTGCTCGGACTGATTGAAAAAAATCGCTTGGGGGAAATTCCGGTTCAGATAAAAGTTCGAAATCTGACAATAGAAGAGGCTATCGGAACCCCTGAAGATCATGATTACCCTCTGATCAAAGGTCGGGAACGCCTTCTGGAAGCGGAAATCCTGGGTTGCCGGGGCCAGGCTTTTACGGATACTCCCGGCACCTTTTCCGGCACACTGAACGAGGTATTTGCTCTGACCCTGACCGACAACCGTAACCGGGCGGTTTTTATCGCAACGATAAACGCCGTGATGCGGCATCTGGGCCTGGCCGGAAAAACCATTCATTGTAAAGATACCTCACCGCCTCTTTGCGCATCAAACCTTGTCGAATATATTCGAAGCAATTTCGGAACTCCCCGAATAGCCATGATTGGCTTTCAACCCCGGATGATTCAGGCTTTGTCCGGGGTTTTCGAGTTAAAGGCCACGGATCTCGATAAAGACAATATCGGGCAAATGAAATTCGGCGTCCTGATTCAGGGACCAGACCGGACACAAGAAAACATTGCATGGTGCGATCTTGCGGTGGTCACAGGAAGCGTTATTGTCAATGGAACCATTGATGAGCTGTCCATCAAAAAGCCCGCCGTTTTCTTTGGTGTCACCGTTGCCGGGCCATCCATTTTACTGGGGCTGAACAGATATTGCCCTTACGGAAGCTGACCATCAGGGAAAGAAGTTTGATGGCTTCGTAAAAAGTCCGCATGCTTGCCAGCGCTGCATCCTTCGTCATTGCAGCGTACGACAAGTACGCTTCATTCCTCCATTTTACAAAGTCATCCGAAATTCGACTTTTTACGAAATCGTCAAAATTTGAGACTGACATTGGCATAAATGCCAAGCGGCGCGCCGGTTTGGTATGTTGCCGCGGTAGTGGTAGCTGCCAGCGCATCGTCCGCTGTATTGATGGCGGAAATATATCGTTCATTGAACAGGTTTGTGGCGGTGATGCGAAATTCCGCAGACTTTGCGCCAAGGATGTTTTTTATCTCATAGGAAATATCGAAATCCACAATTGTGGAAGCGCCTATTTTCTCTTGATTCAGCACATCACCGTATCGTTCAGACATGTATTTTACAGATGGCGTGAGCGCAATATCCGCTATCTTGTATGTCAGCGCCGATTTTGCCATATACATCGGCGCGTCGGGCACCTGGTTTCCTTTCGATGAAATGGTGCTGTTGGACGCCGTTTTCAGGTCATCCGTAAAATAGATTTTGTTGTAGGACAGCCCCACCAGAAAATCCACGTTTTTTGAAACGGGGCCGCTGGCCGCGAGTTCAGCGCCATATGCCATGGCATCCGCCGCATTGTAGGGATAGGTGACGTTATACGAAGAGTCGTAGATTCGTGCCTGCTTGTTTTTGACAAGAGAAACGAAGGTGTTGGGATTCAGGCATATTTCACCGATTTTGTATTTGACTCCGGCGTCGAAGTTATCCGATGTCTCAAGTTTTAGCTCGTCCCACAGATTCTGAAGCGTCACTCCCTTCGAAACAAAACTGGCGCGTTGCTGAACATAGGTGGGAAACAGATTGACGTCCAGGCCGTAAGTTCGTGTGTAATCGGTGTAAATTGTCGTATTCTGTGTGATATTGTATCCTGCATAGGCGCTTGGCAGCCATTCCCTGAAGTACTTGGCGTCCACACTCGCCCACGGATCCAGTTTACCGGTCGCAATCGCCGTACTATAATCCTGACTTGTGGCGGCACTTGTGCCGTTGGTGTAACTTCTCATCGCTCCCAGCTTGAAATTCAGATATCGGACTCCGGCGGAATATATGAAATTACCGATCCGCCCGCTGGCCTCGGTAAATGGTGAATTGAAATCATGATAGTCGTTATCAGCCAGCACGGCGTATCCGGCGTAGGTCAGCCCATTGGCGCCGACCGTGTATTTCTCCTGATCCGTCGGCGCTCCCGGAGGGAGCTGCCGGTGGTACCAATATCCCACTTTTGCATTCAGCTCTTTTGAAAAGCTTTTGTCGTATTTCAGAATCGTGCCGAATACTTCATGGTTGATATTCCATTTGACGACATTGCTTCCAGATGCGTATGAATATTCACCGTCGTCGTGCAGATAATAGGGTTTCAGCGAAATTTTGCTGTCCGATGTCACCGCATCTTCGATATAACCGAGAAACGCCGTATCTTCAAAATTCTGCTTGTTGTAGTCATAATAATTCACGCTGGCGATGTTTGTATTGAAATCTTTATTGAAGTATTGTGCCAGATTTTGTGTTTCAGAATAAGTCAGGTTGTAGTAGTTGTGGTGTTTGTCCTTGTTGTGGGTGAAAAAAAACTCCGCCTTGATCTGATCGTTTGGTTTACAGACAGTCCCCAGGGTTTCGTTTGAACGCTCAAGAGTACCATCACCCTTGTATTTCTGGCTCGCCGTCTCTGAAAAGGAACCAAAAACGGAAACGTTACCTATATCGCCGGTATCCAGACGCAGAAAACTTCTGGACATGTGATTGCTCCCGATCGTCTGGGATAAATCCGCACCCAATGTATGTTCAGGCCTTTTGATATTCATATCCACTTTGCCGACAAGATTTGAGAAACCAAGCCCTTTGTCCACCGGGATATAACCTTTATACAAATCCACGCTTTCAATATTTTCCATGTCAAAAATTGTTTTGCCGCCACCGGGGTTACCACTTATCGGTATGCCGTCATAAGACTTGACGCCGCCGGGCCCGGTTTGTTTCTTGCCTCTGATCCGGATGGAGTCATGGAATCCGTTTTCGTTGGTGCCAAGAGCATCCACAGCCGTATAATTGACCGATGG
>DAIEFO010000054.1 GCA_027325475.1 Desulfobacteraceae bacterium
ATAATGTGGATTCCCGGATCAAGTTGATTCGAAAACGCCTTTCCATTACAGGGGATATGCGTCTGTCGGAACATGTCAACAACCCCGCGGTTTTCGATGAAGACGTCATGGAAGGGGTACAGCATTTTCAGAAACGGCATGGCATCGATCCGGATGGCGTTGTAGGCCCTGGCACGCTATCCGCCATGAACACCCCGGTTCAGTATCGGATACAGCAGATTGAATTGAACCTGGAGCGCTGGAGATGGATTCCCCGCGATCTGGGGAAACGATATGTTCTCGTGAATATTGCCGATTACAGTCTCGTTGTGGTTGACGATCAGTCAACCGTACTTCGCATGCGCGTGGTTGTCGGAAAGTCCTATCGCCGAACGCCGGTTTTCAGGGATGCCATTAAATATATGGTATTGAATCCGTATTGGAATGTTCCTTACAAGATCGCTGTCGAAGACAAACTGCCCTTGATTCGGAAAAATCCGATGTATCTGATTCAGCATCACATCAAGGTATTTGAAACGGCGGGGGGAGAAAATGCTCCGGATATAGATCCAATGACAATTGACTGGTCTCGGTTGAGCACCAGCAATTTTCCCTACAGGTTTCGTCAGGACCCAGGTCCGCTGAACGCTCTGGGCCGGATCAAATTCCTGCTGTCCAACAAATTTTCAATCTATCTGCACGATACGCCGCAGCGCAGTTTGTTTAAAAGAACATCCAGAAGTTTCAGCTCCGGCTGCATTCGTATCGAAAAGCCTCTGGAACTTGCGGAATATCTCCTGAAAGACGACCCTTTATGGTCTGCCAAGCGAATTTCGGAAGTAATTGCCAGCGAAACTCCCACTGTCGTGCGGCTGAAAGAACCCATGCCGGTATATCTGCTGTATTGGACGGCATGGGTGGATAAGACTGGAATGGTTTGTTTCGGAAAAGATATTTATGACCGTGATCCGCCGCTCGATAAGGCGCTGAACACTTCACTCAATTCAGTGGTTCATATGGTACCATCTATCAAACCACTGGAGCTGAGAGCGGTAAATTCACATTAACCTCTTGCGGCTTTGTACCGGCAGAAAGCCTGTACGAAGCCGTCCGATCTACCAGTAACGCACGTCTCCAACATCGACATGCACAAAATTATCATCAGGATAATAACCCACACCACCTTTTCTCAATACAACCGCGGCACGGCGTATGGAAGCGATGTTGCGGTTGGGCAGGCGGATATCCACTGCTTTTCCTTTGATATGAAGGCTGTGCATGGCGACTTGAGAACTCTCCCTGCACAGCAGGGCATTGGTCGCAGGAGTGCGGTATCCTGATACGACATGAAACGGCGTTTTATGGGTTTCCAGCTTCAATGAAATGCTGTAGAGATAATCCAGCAGTTTAGGATCGATAGACTTGACCGTCCCGGTGCGATAGTCTCGGAATAAATGATTGATATCCTTCAGCGCTGCAGGTGAGTACTTTCCTCGGGTAAAATAGGCCACATCCATTTTTTCACCTGTATGGAGGTTATAGAAATGCAGCGCACGTGTTACAGCCTTTGCTTTGCTTACTTTTATGTGTCTGGCCCTTCTGGATATCGCCGCTATTGCGGTTCCTGGAAACAGGCTCAGCAGAGCTGCTGCGGCGCCCAACTTCAGAAAATCCCTCCGATCGACACCTTCGTCAGGGTTATCCCGTTGCGTTTCTATCAGTGACGAAGAAATATTTCATCCCCCCTTTCTTTCAAGATTTTCATGAAAAATATGAAAATCCGCTGCTGTTGTCAATTAAAAAGCGCCGAAGCCCGGAACGCTTAAGCCCGAGACATGTATTTTTCGGTTTCCGTATTGACTTTGACGGTTTCTCCCGCAGCCAGATATTCCGGGACCTGAATAACAACCCCGTTAGCAAGTGTGGCAGATTTGGTTCTGCCTGTTACGGTAGCCCCTTTAATGGCGGGTGCCGTATCTACGATTTCAAGCTGTACCGTTGCCGGAAGTTCAATGCAGATAATCTTTCCGTCATTCAGCAGCGCGGTAATGCCATCAAGGTTATCGGTAAGCCAGGGTATCTGGCCTTCAAGGCTTCCTTCGTTCAGGGTGTATTGATTATAATCCTCGGTATCCATGAAGGTGTAATCGCTGCCTTCCTTGTAAATGAATTGAACCGGCCTTCGGCTCAATTCGACATCTTCAAGCATATCATTCCCCTTGAAGGATTGATCGAGTTTCTGCCCGTTCTGAACATTCATCAGCCGTATCTTGTATAACGTCAGAGCTCCCCGGGCGGACGGTGTTTTGACATCGACATGTTTGACCATGTAAATCTGCTGGTTAATAGAAACGACACTGCCTCTTTTCAAACTGGAAGCTTTGATCATATGTGCTGAATTCTCCCAAATAGAATCATTATCATGTTATCTGCCGTGCGCTAATATGATGGCAGGGATGGTTTTCAACATCAGTGAGATGTCGAGCCAAAAAGACCAGTTATCGATATAGTTCAAATCCATTTTCATCCACTGGTCAAATGAAATGGAATTGCGATCGGGTTGTATCTGCCAAGAGCAGGTCACGCCGGGTTTCATAGACAGACGTCGGCGCTGCCACAGCTCGTACTTTTCAACTTCTTCTGGGATGGGCGGTCTAGGGCCTACGATACTCATTTCCCCGCGCAGCACATTGATAAATTGAGGAAGTTCATCCAGACTGACTTTCCTTAAAAATGAGCCGACATAAGGAATGATACGGGGATCCTTTTTTATTTTAAATACAGGGCCGTCTGCTTCGTTGTATGCAACAAGCGCATTTTGCATTTTATCGGCGTCATTGACCATGGTCCGGAATTTATATACATGGAATTTTCGGCCATACTGTCCACACCGAAGCTGTTTATAAAATACCGTACCCGGTGAAGACAGCTTGATGCTGACAGCGATGATCAGAAAAATCGGCAGAGTCATAAAGAGAATAAAGGCAGCCAGCGTATAGTCCATGATGGATTTCAGAATCATGGCGTCTTCCTTTTCCTGAACCGTGCTGAGAACCAGCGCAGGCTCAGAAAGAAAACGTTCGACCTGAAAATCATGAGAACCAGGTTGAATCGACATGTATTTACGGATATACCAATAGGGAATGATGCGGATCGTAATGCCAAAAGTGTTGATAAGCGACAGGTACCATTCAGAATCATGAATTTCATTCATGGGCATGGCAACCAGTACCTCATCGATCACCCGATTTAACAGGATATCACGGAGGTTGTCCATGGTACCGATGATCTGAACATCGCAGCAAACGGTGTTTCCAACATCTTCCTGGTATAAATCCACACAGCCGACAATCTGAAAACTGGTCTCCGGGTGGCTTGCAACCATGCGTATCAATTCTTTCGCGGTTGCGCGGCTCCCGATAATCAGCACATAGCGGTGATAAACGTCTTTGTTCCATCTGGATGCGATAATCTGGCGCAGTATCCATCGGCTGACATGGAGAAACACCACATCCAGAACAAAGAAGAAAAAAATCAGAATGCGGCTGATATCTGAAATCTTAAACAGATACATGCACATAACGAGCAACACGGTGTTGATGCTTACCAGATAAAAAACATTTCTGAAAATAGAAACCGACAATTTGCTTCTGTAACTGGAGCGATGGGATATAATATCCAGACTGACGTACCAGATGATGGTAATGAGCAATAGCAGCAGCGGATAATTGGAAGACGCCGTAAGCCCCCCATAGCGACCCATTGGCAGATAGGTTTTGACGAGATATGCACAGACAAATGCGCATTCTGTCAGCAGGACATCCAGCAACAGTTCAAGCCTTCTTGTTATTCTGCGTTGTGAATACATATCTTTCGTCCGGGAATTATAGAAAAACACTTAAGGGTCAATGGTTGACAGGGCTTTTTGATACAGGAGGTGATGGGCGTTGCAGACATAATCCCAGCTAAAGTGCTTTAAAATCATGCGAATGGCGTTTTCTCTGAACCGTTCCCGCTGATATTCATCCATGATTTCTACCCAATCCATGGATGATGCCAGTGCGTAAACATCACCGACAGGAAAAGACATCCCATGCAGAGTCTCCATCAGCTCCTGATGCGGTGCGATGCTGCTTGTAACACACAATGCCCCGTATGACAATGCTTCAAGCAGGGTGATGGGCAGCCCTTCCAGCTCCGATGCGGTGATAAACGCCGCTGTGTTCGCGTAGAGTTCCTCCAGAACAGCACCATATTGATAGCCGGTAAAAATGATGGCGGGGGTGTTTCCTGCGGTTTCCCGCAAGCGGGACATATACCGGCCCGCGGCTGCATTGTCTCCGACAATGACCAGAGAACATCTTCTGGGCTTCAGCAGATAGGCCTTGATGACATCCTCGATTCTTTTTTCCGGTACCATACGACCGACGCACAAAAAATAGGATCGTTCTGAAAGCCCCCACCGCAGGATGGCCTCAGGGCGTCTTGCAGGCTTGACCGTGATACCGTTTGGAATATAATCGGTTGAAATTCCATGCACTCTGCTGAAATACGCCTGAAGGTCTCTGGATACCACAATATGGTGCTGAGCGAAACGAACGGCATTCAACTCTCCAAGATACATCAGTTTCGACGCCCACCACGGCCATTTTTTCCGTTGCCAGTCCAGACCGTGGCAGGTAAAGAACACTTTGGCCCGTGGTTTGAAAAGGCGGGGAATCCAACTGAAAAAACAGGGGCCAATCCCGTGAATATGAATGATATCCGGATTGGTGCACAGGATGTGGCATACGGATATCAAGGTGTGCAGCAACGCATCGGAATATTTATAGTTCAGCGTCGGCAGACGTTTCACCCGCATTCCCTTGTATTCGGAAACCTCTTTGGGCGTGTAGTAGCTTCTGGCATATATCGTGATATCATAGCCCCGCCGGGCAAGCCGTGAATATAAATTATCGCAGTGATGTTCGATGCCGCCCCATGTGGCAGGAACACCTCTGAAACCGGTGACTGCAATTCTGGTCATGGATTTGCCTGACAATGGTAATGGCTCACAGATCGATATTATCCCCAGATTTCCATGAGCTGAGAGATGGTCTGGTCTATATGGTAGCGGCGACATACGTCCTGATAGGCGTTTTGAGCATATTGCGCTGCCGTTGGAGGGTCTTTAAGCAACTGCGCGATCGCATCTGCAAGCTTGTCCGGATCCGCGGGCGGCACCAGGAGGCAATTGGTCGCATGTCGCAATACAGCGCTGTTTCCAGGAATATCGGTAGCGACAATGGGTTTAGCTGCCGCCATGGCCTCCAGAAGCGCCAAAGATGTGCCTTCCGAGACAGATGGCAGCACAAAAATATCGGTTACAGCCAGAATATCGGCAATATCGCTGCGACTTCCCAAAAAGGAAATTATGTCCCGTACGCCCAGCTCCCGCGCCCTTGCTTCAAGCGGTCTTCTGAGATCGCCGTCTCCAGCCAATATCAATCGGGCGTTTGGATACTGGCGGCGTATTGCGGGCATGGCTTCAATCAGGTAACGATGGCCTTTGGGAGGCATGAGACGGCCCACAGAGGTAATCAGACGTTGGCCGGACGTTGCATAAAGCGACTTCAAAAGATCGGCATTGGGCTGCGTGTGATAGATGGCATCCACATCGATCCCGTTGATAATAACCCGAATCTGGGATAGTGAAAGACCAAAAACCGTATGCAGTTTTTCCGCGACATCATCGGATACGGCAATGACCGTATCTGTCCGACGATAGAGCCACCGGGTCGTTCGTATCCGGAGATAATTGCGGATATCCCCGGACTTTCGCTCCGGCAGCAGCGCCGGATAATGAACGGTGGATACAATGCGCTCCACATGGCAGCAGCATCCGGCCAAGATACCGATAAATTCGGCATCCGACAGATGGCAGTGAATGACATCCACCGAATGTTCATAACATATCCGGGTAATATCCCGAATGTTCAAGTAAAAATATGAAATAAAGTCAATTGGCCGGACAATGCCGGGCCTGCGGCGGTTGAGGCAGAACACCTTGACGCCTGCAGCTTCAATCCGGGAAAGAACTGCCGTATCGGGCTGAAGGACGCAAACGAGAGTGCGATAACGGCTGCGAGGTGTTTTGGCCGCCAGAAGTTCCAGTAAAGCCTGCGCCCCGCCAATATTCAGTGCATCGATCACATGGAGTATTGTTCGTACGGAACCGGAATTTGTATCCATGCATTATCCCATCAGGCTGTACAGTTTTTGCGGTATGGGAAACTGCCGGTCGTTCAATATCACTCCAATGGAATGCACTCCGAATTTCTGAAGTTTATCAATGGCCATTTTGGAGACCTCCCGCCTGGAATATCCATACCGGCACACCAGCGCTGTCATGTCCACCACCCGTGCAAATTCGATCATGACAGGGCTCATGGTAATCGGCTGGCCGTCGATGATGGTGATATCAAAATGATGCCGACAGTACTGAATCAGCGCTTCAATCGGTTCCCTGGACAGCATGGCCGCGCCGTCGTTTTTAGATGATTTTCCTGAACCGGATGGCAGCAGATACAGCCCCGGATATTCCGTCTGCACAATCAGGGAGGAAAGTTCTTTCTTTTCGGACACAAATGTATAGAATCCCGGAAGGTTTTTGATTTTAGGTATTACTGCATGGTTGGGATTTGTATCCACATATAAAATTTTCATATTGTATTCTTTGGATAAAAACATGGCCAAATGAAAAGAAATAAAAGTATTGCCTTCTTTTCGAGTGGCGCCGCAAACCAGCAGGGTTTCGACCGACTGCTTGGTTTCCACCAGAATATTCCCCCAGATATCCGAAAGCTGATTACTCATTTTGGACAGGATTGCCGGATACGGTGTGGAAAGTTTATCTGCTGGAACCCTCGGGCTGAAACGCATTTTAGATGATTTCGATGACGCCGGTTCAAAAGCATGAGCCGTTTGCGCCGGATTGGGCTGTGATGGGCTGGTCGTTTCAGCCGCTGTTCCATGGGCAGTTTCAGGCGGTGGCTCCTGAGAAAACCGCAACGATGCCGATTGACGCGATTGGCCGATCTGATGATATAAATCTTCAAAGGAGTCCCCCGGCGCTGGCGGCGATACGAAATGATGTGTATTGGAAGAACCTGAAGGCTCCTGATTTGGCGGGGGCTGAACCGGTACCTGATTGCCTTCCTTGTTTTTGGAATATGCTTCTTCCCATATATTCGTCATAATAACGTCCTGTATTCGACAATTCTCATTAAATATCAGATTGTTATAGTGAGCCCATCTCATCTCGTCACAATCTGACTCTTGAACCCCATACTTTGGAGTTCCTGATACAGCGGTTCTGCGTCACTCTTTTTGGCGTATGCGCCGACATATAACAGCAAATGATCTTTACCCTTTTGAATCACGTAAGGATAAAAATTGTCCTGCTTCAGTTTTTCAAATGCGGATCGTATATCCGCTTCACTGGCATAGTCGCCGGACAGGCAGGCATATGGTGTTTTTTCCACCATGCTGTGAGTAAACCCGTATTTCGCCATAACATGTCGGGCTTGCGCTTCTGAGGAATAGCATCCGATATAAATACGCCACCAGATTCCCATATCACCCAGATTTACCTTGACCAGATAGGTCGGAAGCCCTTTTTTCCGGATATCGGACATTTCCTGCAATGCATGACTCGGCTGCTGATAGCTGGATGCCCTAAGAGAAAATGGATATGCGCCAAAAGGCGCGTTGTCTTCTTCATGAGATGCTTCAGCGGGCGCTTCGGTTTTGGGAGCTGTCGGCAAAGACACTTCCGCAGGTTGCGTCTGGGCCGGAGATGTTTCGTCTGAAGCCGGCGGCGCAGTATTGGTTTGGGGGGAGGCAGACGTTTCCGGTACGGCTGGAGAAGACGGTGTATTTTCCGATTCATCCCGCAGCGCAGGCGCTTTATCGGTTTGAGCGGAAGCATTCCGTGCAGATGCTTCAGCGGACGGCGATGCCTCTGTTGTAACCGGTTTTTGTTTACTATCGACGGTTACGGCCGGCGGCGTGTGCGCCTTCCGAATGCCGGCCAGCATCGATGCTACCGTAAAATCGGGATTCATATACCATTGAGACAATACTGCGCCACAAGTCAGAAGGGCAACTGCTGCCACCAGCATCAACACGGCGGTTCCCAGTTTTTTCATGATGGCCGAACGCTTGGGCGGCAACGCATGGATGTATCCATCATCATCAATGTCATTTAACTCCGGAGGAATACTGTCTTCATGGCTGACGATTTCAGAGGGAAGTTCTTCTGAAATCGTTACAATAGGTTCTGGAGGCATTTCCTCAAAAATTGGCTTAACAGGTTCCAGTGTTTCAGGCTTCACCTCCGACTCTGAAATGGGGGAGGCATCTTCTGTTCCGGCCAAACTGCCTTCAACCAGTTTTTTAGCGTCATCGACAATAGATGGAGGGATAACGGTCAACTCTCTGGAAGCACCGATCAGCAGGCAGGTATCACAGATATTGTTGATCAGCCGTGGTACGCCGCCGCTGAATTCATAAATCTTTTGAAAGGTTTCCTCCAGAAATGCCGGCACACCAGCAGCACCGGATTTGAGCATTCGGAAATAGATATAATTTTTCGTATCTTCAAAACTGAATCGCGCAAGCTGATATCGTCTCTTGATGCGCTGGTTCAGAGAATTCAATGCCGGCGTCTGAAGTCCACGCAGAAAGGATGGATGCGCCACAAATACCATCACAAAAGGGAAAAAACCATTATGATTGAAAGAGGACAGATGTTTCAATCGGGTCAGAGTTTCAACATCCAATTCATGGGCATCATCAATTATCAGGTAAAATCGAGAATCATGGACTTCCGTCCTGAAATAATCATGAACCATGTCCTGAAGAATTGCGTCGTCTTCAGGCACCATACTAAAGTTCAACCGGTGCGCAATCCGTCGCAGAATTCCGCCGTACCCTTCGCCTGGCGTGGAAATGTATTCCACGGGCGGCTTGCCTTTTTTCTTCAGCACCTGAACCAATCTGAGGCACAGCAGGGTTTTTCCCATGCCGTAATCACCGGTAAGCACCAGAAACGGTTCCTGGGTGTCGATACCGAACAGCAGGTAATACCAGGCTTCCTTGTGGGTGTTGGAAATAAATATAATGCCCGGATTTGGATGGGTGCCGAACGGATCGGCCTTTAGATGATAAAAATCTTTAAACATATTGGGATAGCGTCCTTAACCCCCGATGGGATACAGTGCATTTTTGGGTGGTCCTCACATACAGGCCATCGGCTAGTCCGGCGAACAGAAACGGAACTGAATTGACGAAAAGCGCGTTGGAGGGTTCCACGAACAGATTGTTTTCAAGATAAACGCACCAGACAGCGATCACGACGATGCAAAAATTCTTGCCCAGCAGCCCTGTTTCCGGGAGAATTTTCAGTGTCTGATGGATACGTCGCAGAATCAGAACAAGCATAATCAGATATGCGCACAGCCCTCCCAGCCCCAGTTCCGTGGCAATTCCCATCAGATGGTTATGCTGAAACTGGGGGGGGGACACCTCGACGACATACGGCACCTTGCCGGTATAGGACAGGGTGGCAACCGGAATGAACTGAGCAAGCCCGATTCCCAGCACGGGATGCTGCTTAAACAGAAAATACGACATTCCCAGCAATGCTTCACGAATCTGGATTTCTTCCACCTGATAGACACCGCCTTCACGCCTGTCCGAGGACGTCAAGCGATGCGCATTGATGAAGATAGCGGCTACGGCGATCGCTACTGGAATCGAAATCAGTTTCCATTTTGAGAAAGGTGTCTTATACCAAAAGAAAAAAATGAACAGCGATATCAAAAACCCCAGATAGACCGATCGCGTCAGGGTGAAAAAGATCGCAGGGGGAAACAGCAAAAGCGCTGCCTGATTACAGGTCAAAGAGAATCTTGCCCTTTTGGAAAGCAGATGCATGCCACTGATAAAGCCGATAACGATGGCCACCCCATTAAACGCCGCATTTAAAAAAGGCCCTCTGGCGCGATCCAGATGCAGTATGGAAATTTTAGGATCATTGATATACTGGGGATACACATACTGGCGTAGTTTGAAATATTCCAGCGGCGCTATCAGACATAGATAGATGCCGAAAATAAACAGTGCTGTCAGAACCAGATGTATCTGTTTCTCAGTCTGAATATAACTTTTGGCGTATATATAAACCACGAACGGAAACAAATAACCGGTAATGAACACAAACCATGGCGATGGAAACCTTGCCGGATCCACGGAAACAAACCCGAATCGCATCATGGATATCAGACA
>DAIEFO010000055.1 GCA_027325475.1 Desulfobacteraceae bacterium
TGTGTGCATGGTGGGCAGTGCCACTTCCACAAGCGCCTGAAAATCGTCTTTAGCGCGAATGTCTCTGGAAAAAAGCCGCAGTAAAACGGTCTGATACAATTTCCGTTGCAGTTTGGTGGCGCCGCCCCAGCGTTCTGCCGAAAGGATGCGATGTCTGGGAATGGTCAGATATTTGCGGAGAAACTGCATTTCTCTGGGGTACATGATTTCCACCAGCGCTGCAATGCCGGAACGGTGACAGGTGGATGCCTCAGAGTCGTCTTCGAACAGCAGCAGCATGACGCCGTTGTGGTTGCCATCCTTGTTTGGCGACAGCGCCGGAAAAAGCGTTCCACTGGCGCCGCCTTCTCCCGGAACAGGGATGGATTCCGGAATGCTTTCCATATCCCAGGTCATGATTCCAGCGCGCTCCCATTTTTTTCGGGCACTGATCAGAGCGTTTTGACAGACCGGTTCCGGCGTCTGATGTTCGAGGACAGTGATATCGCGTCCGCTGTGGATGATGTTGCCTTCCGAATCTGTAATGGCAATCCGCATTTTAAGGTGATCCGGGAGTGCATCTTCAGACCAGGCTGATGCGGGAATATCCACGCCAAACCGCTGATAAATGAAGCGACTGAGGGCATGGGCCAGCGTTCCATTGCCTTTGGGCATATTCCGGACAATGATATCCGCGCTTTGAGAAATCGGAACAAGCTGTTTACGCCAGGTTTTGGGAAGCGCTTTAATCATGGCTTCAATTTTTTCACGAAAAAGCCCCGGAACCATCCAGTTCAAGGAATCTCTGGGAACCGCGGCGACGGCCTTCGACGGAATCTGTACGGTAAGCCCATCTTCGGGGCTGCCGGGCTTAAAATGATACAAACAGTCAAACAGGTGATTTCCGAGTTTCAACTGATCCGGATACTGTGACAGTTCCTGCGGATCCGGGGTGTAGCGCAGGATATCTTCCTGCGTCATGCAGAGGCATTCCTGTCCGTGGTCTCTGAGAAATTTTTGAAAAGTACGAATATCGTAAATACTGTCCGGAATTCGCTGTCGATAAAATTCATACAGATCTTCTTCACCGATCAGGATATCTTTTCTTCGGATCCGGTTTTCCATATCCCGGATGTCATCTATCAAGTTCTGATTGTGGGTCATGAATGGAAACGGTTTCTGGATATCGCCTTCTACCAGCGCGCTTCGGATAAAAATGCCGGAGGCTTCCACCGGCTGGATGCGGCCAAAAGACACAGGACGCTGTGAAACGATGACCAGTCCGAAAAGGGTAACCTGTTCCAGCGCCACAACCTCTCCGCGGGATCGTTCCCAGTGAGACTGGCTGTGACTGTAACGGCACAGGGTTTTACCCAGTTCTTCCAGCCACTTTGGATCGATTGCAGCGACGATGCGGGCAAAAAGGCGCGAGGTTTCCACCATTTCCGCAGCAACAATCCAGTTTCCGGCTTTGTTGAAAAGACTGGAACCAGGGAAAATCATAACTTCCTTGTCTCGCGGAGCCTTGAACATATTTTTTTCTTTTTTCAAAGCGATATTGGATAAAAAACCGCTGACAATGGCGCGGTGGATGGCGCTATAACGATCTGAAAATGCGGATTGGCCGGATCCGGACTTGGGGCGTTTGAATGCTTTTTGAGATGCTGCCTGTTCCAGCGCGGAGAAAAGGGCAGATGGCTTGCTTTCTGAAGACAGGCTCTCTATCGGTTGCGATACAGATGGAGAGGCTGAGGAGGAAGAAATCTGGGATATCGGGATAGACTCGTTCACTATTTCAGAAAGCTGAGCGTGAATATCCCGCCATTCGCGCATCCGTTTGAAAGACAAAAAATGCCGCGTACAGAATTTCCTCAGATGTGACGAATTTTTCCCTTCCGAAGAAATCTGATGATATTGATTCCAAATATTCAGAAGTCCGATAAAATCCGAAAATGGATCGCTGAAAACGCGGTGCATGGTATCTGCCTGCTGGGCCTTGTCCGCAGGCCGTTCTCGCGGGTCTTGAATACAGAGCGCGGCGGTGATGATCACAGATTCGGAGATACATCCTTCGATGCGAGACTGAAGCAGTATCCGGGACAGCCGGGGATCTATGGGTATCCGGGACATAAGCCTGCCCTGTTGCGTCAGCGTAAAGCCGGTATCCGGGGATAACGGCGACGGTGCGGCGCTTTCCACCGGTTGGATGCCGTTTTCTGCCGGTTTCGGGCTGTCTTTTTTTACCTTCTTGATAGCCCCAAGCTCCACCAGCAGGTCCATGCCATCCCGGATACTTCGAGAATCGGGTTTGTCGATAAACGGAAAGTCTGCAACTGCTCCCAGCTTCAAGGCCATCATTTTGAGAATGACTTCCGCCAGGTTGGAGCGCAAAATTTCAGGACGCGTGTAAAGCGGACGCGACAGGTAGTCTTCTTCAGAATAAAGCCGGATACACACGCCGTTTTCCACACGGCCGCATCGACCCTTTCTCTGGTCTGCGCTGCTGCGGCTGATGGGCATGACCTGAAGGGATGTGGTGCGGGATCGCGGGGTATATCGGGAAATTCTGGCAAGCCCCGTATCCACAACGTATTTTATGCCTGGTATGGTGAGTGATGTTTCGGCAATATTGGTGGCCACAATGATTTTTCGGCCGATGGCCGGGGCAAATACTCTGGCCTGATCCGCCGCGGAAAGCCTCGCAAACAAAGGAAACGCCGTCACATTCGGATAACGGGCGCCTTCGATCATTTCACAGGTTTCCCGGATATCCTGCTCAGTTGGCATGAACACCAGGATGTCGCCCCGCGGCTCCCGTTTGCAAAGGTTGTGAAGGATACGGACGGCATGTTCCACCGGCGCCGGTTCTTCCGCTTCATCGGAAAGGGCAGGGGAATCCGCCGGTTGATACCGGACTTCGACCGGATACATGCGGCCCGGAACTTCGATGATCGGCGCGTTGTCGAAATGGGCGCTGAATTTTTCCGTGTCCAGGGTGGCCGAGGAGATGATCAGCTTGAGGTTGCGCCGTTTCTGAAGGATGGTTTTTACAATACCGAGGATGAAATCAATGTTCAGACTTCTTTCATGAGCTTCATCCACAATCAGCGTGTCATACCGGTTTAACGACGGATCGCTCAAAGTTTCCGCCAGCAGGATACCATCCGTCATGATTCGGATAAGGGATTGGCGGCTGGTGCGGTCTGTAAAACGGATTTTATACCCGACGGTCTGGCCGAGCGGCTCGCCGAGTTCTTCAGCGATACGGCTGGCTACAGTCATGGCCGCGAGCCTTCGGGGCTGGGTGCAGCCGATAACGCCATTGGCACCTCGGCCTGCTTCCAGACAGAATTTTGGTATCTGGGTGGTTTTTCCGGATCCGGTTTCTCCCGAGATAATCACAACCGGATAGTCGGCAATCGCCCGGATGATATCCGCTTTTTTCTCAATAATCGGCAGCGCCGGATCATATTTAATCTCAGAAACTTCCCTGCGATATTCTGGAAGATGCGCTGCCTTCCGGTATTTTCGGGAAAATGTCTGTGGACGCGGTTTGCAGCAAGTTGAGTTCATGATTATAGAGATAGCAGTGAGGGCGTGCGGCGTTTGAGATGCCGCACGATGTTCATTCGCTGGCGCTGTTTTCTGGCGACGCACCCGAAGTACTGCCGGTTTCTGAAACCGATACAGAAACTTTCTTTTTACTGTACCGCCGCCGCCGGCGTTTCTTTTTAAGCGGAGATATTTCTGAAGAGGCTGCTAAAGGAGGTACCGGGACTGCTTCTGCAGAAATATTTTCAATTGAAACAGATTCAGGTTCGGCGGAAACAGGTGGCGCAGGGGCTTCTTCGGACATCTGAATATCATCGGCATCAGGTTCTGTATCATATGCCGAAACGGCAACGCCTCCGACAGGCCCCGGTCCAAATCCGAAAAAGGTTCCTGGAAAATAGTTTTCGGTACGTTCGAACATAAACTTGAAAGATGGCGCTTCCTTTTTATGTTCAATGCGTCTGGAAGTGGAAGTTGCAGGGCGCTGTTTTCTTACCGGTTTTCTGTTGCTATCTGTACTGTGGCGGCTTTTGGGAGCAGGACCGGCCTTGTCTTCCCGCAGCCAGTCCTCTTCCGGCCACACGACTGGAAGCTTACGATTGAGGAGAGCTTCCAGCGGTTCCAAGTGAAAAACATAGGTTTCGCAGGCAAAAGATATGGCTTTGCCGGTTTTTCCGGCCCTGGCGGTTCGACCGATACGATGGATATAATTTTCGGGATCCTGGGGAAGGTCGTAATTGATGACATGGCTGATATCCTCGACATGAATGCCGCGTGAGGCCACATCCGTGGCGATCAGCATTTTGATTTTTCCTTCCTTGAACTGTTCCATCAATTTAAAACGTTTCTGCTGCGGGAGGTCGCCTGTGATGCCTTCGGCCGGCCATCCATTGCCCTTGAGCTTATGGGTAAGCCATTCCACGCCGGATTTGGTATTGACGAAAATCAGTATCCGCTCCCAGGTTTCTCTTTCCAGAATTCCCAGCAGCAGCGACAGTTTCTGGTCGGAGCCCACATGAAAGAGGGATTGTTCGATACCATCCACCGCCACTTCTTCAGGAGTGACAGAAATAAATTCCGGGAGGTTCATGTATTCATAGGTCAGTTCCATCACCCGAAAGGACAGGGTCGCGGAAAACAAAAGCGTCTGCCGTTTGTCGTAACGGGGCAATTTCTGAAGGATAAAGCGCATATCCTTGGAAAAACCCATGTCCAGCAGGCGGTCCGCCTCATCAATGACTATAAGCTGGATGGCGCTGGTTTTGAAAATGCCCTGCTTAAAAAAATCGATGATGCGTCCGGGGGTACAGATAACAACATCCACGCCATTTTTGAGTATGTCCGCCTGCTTCTGATAATCCACGCCACCAACGATCTGAGCGAATGTAAGGCCGGTATATTTTCCGATAACGCTGGCCTCTTCAAAAGTCTGAAGCGCCAGTTCACGGGTAGGCGATACAATCAGCGCCGACGGCCGTCCTGGCACCCTGCTTTCGTCTGTCAGCAGTCGGGTCAGTACCGTTACCAGAAAGGCAGCGGTTTTCCCGGTTCCGGTCTGGGCCTGGCCTGCTACATCTTTTCCAGACAATGACAGCGGCAGGGTTTGCGCCTGGATAGGACTGCAACAGATGAATCCTGCTTCTGTCAAGCCTTTCAAAACGGTATCAGGCAGGTTCAACTCATCAAAACGGGTTTGTGTGAGAAATCTGGGTTTGTCCGCCCGTATTTCAGATATTGACTCATCAAGTATGTCGGTCATTCAGTATCCTTCAATTAAAAATTGTTTATAGTCCGTCTATTGTTGACAGCTTTTCAGAGAATCTATCCAGAATCATTTTTTCCGTTGAGTCCGGTTTAGAGCTTCCTGAAGTTTATCTCCCAGCGTGCCCATTGGCAGCGGTTGACGGGCTGGCGTGTATTGTTGCCAATTTCCATTTTCTGGAGTATCCATCCTCAGCGTGATGCTGCGTTCCTCCGGTTTGATGGTGTCAACGACAACGGTTAGCGCCCGGCCTGGTTTTAAAGATTCTACAGAAGCAGCCTGTTGGGATGATCTTATGGCAGAAATCGGCAGAATTCCTGTGATACCGGGTGACAAGGTGATGATGTGCCCCCATTTTTCTTTTTTTTGCAGAATGCCTTCCACGGATTGACCGGGTTTAAATTTTTCGGAGGCATCCATCCAGGGGTCGCCCTCCGCATCTTTAATGCTCAGGGATATACGCCGTTTTATCAGGTCGATTTCCTTGATCATTACATAAACTGTATCGCCTGTCGTCAGAAAATCTTCCACGCGGTTCACCCGCTTTGTATAACTGATTTCCGAGATATGCACCAGCCCCTCAATGCCAGGGGCGACTTCGACAAAAGCGCCGAAATGCGTCAGGCGGTTGACTTTACCTTTGACGCGGTCTCCGACATGAAACTTTTCGTGGACGCTTGCCCATGGATTATCCAGTGTCTGTTTGACGGAAAGGGATATTTTGGGATCATCGCCGTCTCTGGGTTGAATGGCGGTAACCACCACTTGCAGCGTGTCATCGCTTGTCAGGACATCTTCAGGTTTTTCGATGTGCGACCAACTGATCTCGGAGATTGGCAGAAGTCCTGTCAAGCCGGGGACCAGCTCGATAAAAGCGCCGTAAGGCATGATTCTGGATATCTTTCCGATACAGATTGCACCGACGGAAAGCGTTTTCAGAAAGTCCTGTTTCCGGGCATCCATGACCTGTTTCAACAGTTCGCGTCGGGAGACTACAATATTTTTACCGTTTTCCTCAAATTGAAGTATCAGAAATTCATAGGTATTGCCAATAAAAACTTCCGAATTCTCCACATAAGATACGTCTATTTGACTAATGGGGCAAAATGCGCGGATATGATTGATATCCACATGAAACCCGCCTTTGCATTGAGCGGTTACTTTTCCGCTGACGGGGATGGCATTATGAAAAGCATCTTTGAGCATTGAGGTGTCTGTGGCACCTGAAATAGACCTGGAAAGATGAATGACGTCTTCATCCGCGGAAACCACATAAAGTTCCAGCGTGTCGCCAACCCGATATGAAAATTCTCCCTGTTCGTTCAGCAACTCGGATTTTACGGCGACGCCATCGGTCTGAGTTCCCGTGTCCAGAAACACCGTGTCCTTTTCTATGGAAATAATACGACCGGACAGTCTATCTCCGCTGCGGATATCACGGGTGATTCTGGAGCTGTAGGATTCCACCAGCTCTGCAAAACTGGGCTCAGTGGCGGTTGTGGATGTGTCGTCTTCGGACATTGTTTCAGATCTCCTGAAAAATAAAATGGACGCATAAAATATAAGTGAACTTATCATAACGCTTTTTGTCATTATGTGCAAAAACAATCCTCAAATGAAATGATGAATGACGACAGTAATATAAAAAATTTTAATCTTTGCGTTGCATCGTACGATAATTACGACAGGCAAAAAGACAGTTCACAGGATTGTGCGTTTTATCTTCAAATAAATATTTTTAAGCATTTTTTATGCCATGGCAATGCTGTTTGACAGTTGACTTATTATGAGGCTGTCATTTTTTGAAATTTTTGTTTTTTGCGTTGACTTGAATATTATCCTGTGTTAGTTGCAGGGAACTTTAACAACGGGAAGTTTACCATCTTCTCCTGATGACTGAGGTGCTCTTTTTCATGGATCGAGAAACCAGACGAAATATAAGGGAACTGGCATATTACAGCAGTCTGGGGCTTTCAGTCGCTCTGTCCATATTTATAGGGCTTGCCGCAGGCGTTTATTTAGACGGATATTTTCAAACGTCGCCATGGCTGATGTTTTTGTTTCTTTGTCTGGGAATTGCCGCCGGATATCGCAATATTGCCTTGGCTATCCGGAAAAGCAGAAATTATTAGCAAATGATATCTAAAACAGAAAAGTTGGAAACGACTTTGACACAAAAACGAATTTTGACATTTATCACCTGGGCCAACTGGTTGATTTTCGCAGCCGCCAGCGTGGGGGGATTTTTGTTGACAACACCGGAGATGTTCCGGGGAATTCTTTTCGGTGGATTTATTGTAACTATCAATTTCCATCTGTTGTCCCGAACGCTCAAAAAATCGCTTGCCCCCGCCCATCTTGTTTCTCACAATGTCATCCTGGCCAAATACTATCTGAGATTCATTCTCAGCGGGTTTATCATATTTATTCTGATATCGGGTCATTATGTTCATCCGCTGGGGCTTTTTATCGGTCTTTCCGTTGTGGTTGCCAGTATTATGCTGGCAACGCTGCGCGAGATCAAAAACATTTTTTTCAAGGAGGCAATGTAAGGTGGAACATCCCTATCTTTTTTTCGTCAAGCTCTTTGAGTTCATTGGTCTGGGGCATTTTGCGCATGCCTATCCCCATGTCATTTATTCGTGGGTTGTCATGACATTTCTGATCATCGTCGGTATGTTAGGAACACGAAGTATCAGCATGGTGCCTTCAAAAGGGCAGAATTTTTTTGAATTGGTAATATCCGGTATCGAGGAATTCATGGTGGATGTCACTGGCGAAGAGGGGCGCTGGCTGTTGCCTCTGGCAGCTACGATTTTCATCTATATTTTTGTTTCCAACCTTATGGGATTGCTGCCTGGTTTTTATCCTCCGACGGCCAGTCTGAATACCACATTGTCCTGCGCGCTCACAGTGGTTGTTTTCACCCATATTATCGGCATCAAGTACCACGGCGTCAAATATATCAAG
Organism: Desulfobacteraceae bacterium; assembly: GCA_027325475.1. GTDB lineage: Bacteria > Desulfobacterota > Desulfobacteria > Desulfobacterales > Desulfatirhabdiaceae > RAAP-1. The sequence continues at coordinate 8,264 of DAIEFO010000055.1, forward strand.
CATTTTTGCGGGCCGGTATGGTGGATGATTCCTATTATATTGCCCATTGAAATTATCGGCCATCTCGCCAGAATTCTTTCCCTTTCTTTCCGTCTTTTCGGAAACATGATGGGGCATGAACTGGTACTGGGAATTCTGTTTTTCCTGGCAGGCGCCTTTTTTGCTCCGTTGCCAATTATGGCGCTGGGCATTTTTGTGTCACTGGTGCAGGCATTCGTTTTCTTTCTGTTGTCCATCATGTATTTTACAGGCGCGATGGAACACGCACATTGATAGGCGTGACAGACAGGTTTTAATCTCAGATGTTATGCTGTTTCTGGATGTTATGGTTTGGGATAATGGAAGAAGCCCAAATGTATTCACTTTAATCAAGAGGAGATTGGAAGAATGGAAGCACAAGCATTACAGTTTTTCATCGCATGCGTCACAGCAGCAGGTTTTGGTATCGCCGTAGCAGCTTTTGGTTGCGGTATCGCTCAGGGTCTTGGCTTGAAAGCCGCAGTTGAAGGTATTGCCCGGAATCCTGAATCTTCAGGTAAAGTTACCGTTACCCTGCTGATCGGTCTGGCCATGATCGAGTCTCTTTGTATTTATGCACTCGTCATCGCGCTGATCCTGATCTATGCGCATCCGCAGGCAGCGGCTATTGCCAAATTGTTTGCAAAATAATCTCTGTTTCAGTTGAAGTAAAATTAAGGCCATGTCCTTGTCAAAAGGGCATGGCCTTTTTTATTGATAAGACATTACCCCTGAAAGGATCATTGTGGCACAACTTGGTTGTGAGCCTTTTCTGGTATGTTGTTGTCCATGAATTATGATGAAGATCGGGCGCGGATTTGCTCGATCAGTCTCTCAATATCAATCGGATACTCTGTGTTGACGGAAATGGTGAGTGGCTTTTCGCTGTCTGTGATGGGTTCGTTGACTTGCAGTTGATATTCTAGAACGGTCGTGTCTGCATCTGAAACATCGTTGCGCCGTTTTTTTATCCGGCAGCGAAGGACATCAGGCGAGGCAGTAACATCGAGGATAACACAGGGGATGTGTCTGGATGACGCTATCTGTACAAATTGTTGCCGTTGGGACTGTTTTAGACATGTGGCGTCGATAATTACAGGAAATCCTGCATCCATGATTATGGCAGCCAGTTCTGAAAGCCGTTGGTAGGTCTGAGCCGAAATGTCATCTGTATAAATGCCGGCCTGGATATCGGATCGGGAGGCAGTGACACCGACTCCGGTAAGCCGCTTTCGTTCGACATCTGATCGGATGCGGATAGCTCCCAGATGCTCTTGCAGTGATCGCGTTATGGTGCTCTTTCCGGATGCGGACAGCCCATGCGTGATGATGAGAAGCGGCTCGGGCGGTCGTGAACAGAATTCCGCCAGCTTCAGATATCCGAGAAAATCTGATTCCGCTTCATGTTGTTCCTGAGAGTCTGAAGGGCTTTGATGGGCGCGGATAATATCCACTTTGGCACGCACCAGCGCCCTGTACGTCATATAGTAGGGCAGGATGTGGAGCCCTGTATAATCACCGCCGGATTCTACATACCTATCCAGAAACCGCCAGGCCAGGCGGGCCTGGTTGCGGCGCAATAAATCCATGATCAGGAAAGCAGCGTCACTGATAACGTCAATCCATCGCAAATACGGGTTAAACTCGATGCAGTCGAAGGCGACAGGGACATCGTGAATCCAGGCGATATTGCGGAGGTGCATATCGCCATGACATTCCCGGATAAACCCTTTGGCTTTGCGCTGAACGAAGAAAGGGATAAGAGATTTGAATGCACTCAAAAACCAGTTCTCAAGTTGTAATATAACGTCAAGATAATCGCGATTTGACGTGTAGCTCCGGATCTGAAGGATATTTTCTTCGACCGG
>DAIEFO010000056.1 GCA_027325475.1 Desulfobacteraceae bacterium
CAACCGGGACGTAGCATATCTGTACAGCCCGCTGCACCCGGCAATTCTGAGGCTTTTGAAACAGACGGTGGACGCCGCCCACGCCAAGGGGAAAAAAGTATTCATGTGCGGTGAGATGGCGGGTGACCCCGTGCACCTGCCTGTGCTGATAGGACTGGGGATTGAGGAGTTCAGCATGACCCCCCACGCAATTCCGCTGGCAAAACAGACCATCCGTTCTCTGAACGTTGCCGAATCCTGCGGTTTTGTGAGCGATATCCTTAAAGAAAAAACCGCAAAGGCCGTTATGGAGCGCGTCCAGCGCCATTTTGCCATGTCGGACACAGAGTAAAAAAAAGTGCGGGGCGCGCACGATCACACGCCTCGCACATCATCACAACGATCAATCACACATTTCAAACAGAGCTGCTGCACCCATGCCGCCGCCGATGCACATGGACTCGACGCCGTATTTGACGCCGCGCTGTTTCATGTTGGCTAAAAGCGTCGCACAGAGCTTGGCGCCGGTGCATCCCAGCGGATGTCCCAAAGCGACAGCGCCGCCGTGAATGTTGACCTTCGCCATGTCAATGCCCAGTTCTCTCACGCAGTAGATGGCCTGAGAAGCGAATGCTTCATTGATTTCAAAAAGATCGACATCCTTGATATCTATTCCCGCCAGTTTCAAAACTTTGGGAATGGCATACCGGGGGCCAACGCCCATTTCGTCGGCTTCACAGCCCACCGTGGTGTAACATTTGATTTTGGCGATGGGTTTAAGCCCCAGGGCCTTTGCACGGTCGCCGCTCATGATGATGGTGGCCGCCGCGCCGTCGGTGGTCTGCGAGGAGTTGCCGGCGGTAACGGAACCGTTTGCGGCAAACACCGGTCGCAGCTTGGCAAGCCCTTCCAGCGTGGTGGTCTCCCGGATGCCGTCATCCGCCGAAATGATCACGGTTTCTCTTTTGTAGGTGCCATCGGCCTGTTTGACGAACTTGGCCGCAGGTGTTGGAACGATTTCGGTAAACAGCCCCTTGTCCCTGGCCTCCGCCGCCTTGATGTGGGACTGAACCGCAAATTCGTCCTGCTGCTGGCGGGAAACGTTATAACGGTTCGCGACGTTTTCCGCAGTGATACCCATGGAGGCGTACAGATCGGCGCGAATCCGGCTGTGCTGCGGATGAGGCCTGGGCAGATTGCCGCCCATCGGCACATAGGTCATGGATTCCACGCCGCCGCCGATCACCACATCCGACCAGCCGGACATGACTCTCAGGGATGCCAGGGCAATCGCTTCCAGTCCTGAAGAACAGAAGCGGTTGACCGTAGCACCGGAGACTTCTGCCGGAAAGCCCGCGATTTGGGACGCAATCCGTCCGATATTCAGCCCCTGTTCCGCTTCAGGAAAAGAGCAGCCGATCATCAAGTCGTCCACGTCCTTTTTTTCGAGGTTTGGGGTCATATCCATCGCAGCGTTCAGAATGAAGGACAGCAGGTCTTCAGGCCGCGTATCCTTGAACCCCCCTTTACCTCTCCGGCATCCCGGAGTTCTGACGGATGTAACTATATATGCATCTCTCATGATAGTTCTCCTTTATTTGACGACTCCGCAAAAAGTCCGCATGCTGCGTTGCGCCGCATCCTTCGTCATTGCAGCGTACCACAAGTACGCTTCATTCCTTAGGATTTGCGCGCCTTGCCTGCGAACATTTTACGAAGCCGTCTGAAAATCGACTTTTTACGAAGCCGTCTTATTTAATTAATTTCTGAGCGGTTTGCCGGTTTTCAGAATATGCTCCACCCGGGCAACGGTCTTTTCTTCTTTCCAGAAATCCACAAACGCATCGCGTTCCAGTTTAAGGATGGTTTCTTCATCCACTTCGCTGCCGGTTCTCACATCGCCGCCGCTGATGACATAAGCAATGCGTTTGGCCAGAAACACATCGTATTCGCTGACAAATTTGGCGCTCTGCATATTAAAGAGCTCACCGTTCACCATGCCCTGCCCTGCTTCACCAAACACTTTCAACTTGCGTCTGGCCGGCGGCGCATAGCCATCGGACACCATTTTGAGGACTTCCTTCTTGGCTTCGCCGATCAGATAATCGCGGTTGAAAACAATCCGGTCATTGGGGCCCAGAAATCCGTTGGCGCGTGCTTCCGCCGCGGAGGTGGATACCTTGGCCATCGCAATCGCCATGAAAGTTGGGATAAAATACTTGGCCAGATCCATATCCGAAACAGCGTCCGGAATATTGGCGGTCATTTTCTTCCAGAGGTTCATGCAGCCGCCGCCGCCGGGCAGAAGACCGACGCCGATTTCAACCAGCCCCATGTAGAGTTCCGCATGAGCGACGATTTTATCCGCGGTGCCGATGCAGACTTCGCACCCGCCGCCCAGCGTCATGCCGTAGGGCGCCGCCACGATCGGGAAGCTGGAATATCTGGCTCTCGGCATCCCGGCCTGGCCCATCGCCAGAAATGCGTCGATTTCCGAATATTTGCCTTCTTTGGCCAGAGCCGCCATAAAAGCCAGATCGCCGCCGGCGGAAAATGCGCCGGGCATGCCGCCCGCCTGATTGCCGATAACCATACCGGCGCCGTTGGCGTCCACATAATCGACACACTGCCCCATGAACTCGACGATATCGCCGTTGATGGCGTTCATCTTGCTGTGAAATTCGCAGCAGAAGACATCGTCTCCGATATCCACCAGAGAAGCGGACTTGCAGGATTTGACGACCTTGTTGGCGGTCTTGAGAGACGCCAGGGAAATCACGTTGCTGCTGATCGCAATGTCCTTGTAAGATCCCGACGCAAAATCATAATATTGGGGTTTTCCGTCAGTGATCTTGTAAAATGTACTATGACCGGCGGCAAGCATTTTCTTAACACAGGCCGGTATGGCCATGCCGTCTTTTTCCATTTTGGCGACGGATTCGGCAACGCCGATAGCATCCCAGGTTTCAAACGGCCCCATGCTGAAGTTGAAACCCCATTTCATACCATTGTCAATTTCGATGATGGTATCTGAGATTTCCGGGATCCGGTTGGCGGAGTAAATCAGGTTGTACGCCAGGGCTTTCCAGGCGTAACGGGCGCCCTTGTCGTCTCCGTAAACGACGGCCTTGATTTTTTCAGGAAGGGTTTTGGCTTTTTTAGCAGCCGCCAGACAGGGAAATTCCACCGGCGCATATTCCACATATTCCAAGGTCGCCGGATCGATGACTTTACGGATTTTTTTCCACTCCGGCGTCAGTTCAGTCTTATAAAATCCGCCCTGGGTTTTGTTGCCCAGATATTTCTTTTCGATCATCTGCTTGACAAAATCCGGAATGATGAAGCTGTCTCTGGCTTCGTCGTTTTCAACCAGGCTGTAGGTATTTCCGGCGACATGTCCCATGGTATCGAGTCCCACAAGGTCTGTGGTCTTGAACATGGCGGTTTTTGGCCGACCCAGCGCGGGGCCGAACAGCGCATCCACTTCGGGGATGCTGACACCGTCTTCCAGCATGATCTGCATGGCCTTGACAATGCCCTGGACGCCGATCCGGTTGGCGACGAAATTGGGTGTATCCTTGGCCCATACAATGCCTTTACCCAGAATGCGTTCGCCGTAATCGGCCATGAAGTCCAGAACTTCAGGAAGGGTTTCCGCGCCGGGAATGATCTCGAGGAGTTTCATATACCGCACGGGGTTGAAAAAATGCGTCCCCAAAAAGTGCTGGCGGAATTCCTGGCTCAGCCCTTCAGACATGGCTTTCAGGGGAATTCCTGACGTGTTGGACGAAACGATGCTGCCTTTTTTGCGGACAGGTTCGATGCGCTTGAAAAGCTGTTGTTTGATTTTCAGGTTTTCCACCACGACTTCGACAATCCAGTCGCAATCCGCCAGTTTGTCAAAATCGTCTTCCATATTGCCGATCGAGATCAGATCCGCGTCCTTTTTCTGCATGAGGAGCGCCGGTCTGGACTTCAGCATCGCATCCATCCCCGCCTTGACGATCCGGTTTCTGGCGGCTGGATTGGTTTTTTCCGTTTCCTTCAAATCGAATGGGACAATGTCCAGCAGCAGCGTCTTGACGCCGGCGCTGGCAAGAAGCGCGGCAATGCCGCTGCCCATAACGCCGGAACCGATCACTGCGGCTTTTCTGATTTTTCTGCTCATAATACCCTCCTGAATGGTTATGTTCATATTGGATTCTTCCGGGAGACGGACGGCGTTGCCATCCTGTTACTGGCACTGTACGAAACCATTTGCCAAAATACGAATCCGACCAAATATGAATGAGTATTCATTCATTTATCAGAGTACGGCTTTACGTGTCAAGAGAAACATTCAATGAACGCTAATATAAATAAATATTCTTTTAAATCAGGTTGGTAACTTCATATGTTCGAAACATGCAACGAATGTAAATCCGGGAAAAGATGTAAAACGAGTGTTATCATAAAGGTGAATCAGAATTCATTGGATGCGTCTGGAGAATATCTGATATTTTTCTGGATAGTTGTTCGATGTTAAATGGTTTCTGGATAAACCCGTTGCAACCCCGCTTCAGAATATCGGCGGCCTGCCCATCCATGGAATAACCGCTGGACAGCAGTACTTTGACGTCCGGATGCGCGGCCTTGAGCCTGTCATATGTCTCGCTGCCCCCCATGACCGGCATGATCATATCCAGGATGACCAGAACGATCCGCTGCTGGCAGCGGCTGTAAATTTCAATGGCCTGTTTGCCGTTGGACGCCGTGATTACCTGATATCCGAGACTTTCCAGAAGCTGGACACCGATATCCAGAATCAGTTTTTCGTCATCCACCAGCATAACCGTTCCAGAACCCTTCTGTATCTGCGGCAAAGCCGGCGCAGAATCATTTCCTGCTTTTTGGTCGGACGCCGGAATATATACCGTAAACGTGGCGCCTTTGCCTTTTTCGCTATATACGTTGATAAAACCGCCGTGATTTTTAACGATGCCGTATGCCGATGCTAGCCCCAAACCGGTTCCACGACCTTTTTCCTTGGTGGTGAAGAAGGGTTCAAAAATTCGTTTCTGAACATTGGCGTCCATACCCACGCCAGTGTCTGTGATGGATATTTTGACATATTTTCCAGGTATTACGGAAAATACTGTTGTAAAACTGCTGTCGAGAATCACATTTTCTGTCTGAAGGTAGAGACTGCCGCCGCCTGGCATGGCCTGCCACGCATTGACATATATATTCATCAGCACCTGTTCGATCTGGCTTCGATCGACATCTATCATCCAGATGTCGTTCTGAAGATTCGGAAAGAGTGTCAGCTCTTTTTTGGTGCGCCCGAACATTTCCGAGGTCTGCCGAATCAGTTCATTGGGATTGGTCGGCTTCACCTCGAATTTACCGCCTCTGGCAAATCCCAGAAGCTGCCGGGTGAGTTCCGCGCCGCTCTGAACATAGGTCTCGATGTTTTTCAGCCGTTCATAACCGGGATGGGATGAATCCATGTGCATTCTGGCAAGAGTGGCGTTTCCCAGAATACCCATCAGCAGGTTATTGAAATCATGTGCGATACCGCCTGCCAACGTGCCAACGGCTTCCATTTTCTGCGCCTGGTAAAGCTGATGTTCCAGCTTTTGACGTTCCGCTTCTGCACTTTTCTTCTCGGTAATATCCTTGACGGTACCCAGTGCAGCAATTTTCCCCTGAAAAATGAAAACGCTCATGCTCAGGTTGATGGTGCGACGGATGCCACCATCCTTGTGGAGAACGTCGAACTCATATTCGCGTTCAACCGGTTCCCCTGCCACCAACTTGCGGTAATGGTCTATCACAAGCTCGCGGTGTTCCGGCGCTACCAGCGAAAGAGAGTCCATCTCAAGCATTTCCTCGACCGTATAGCCGTGCATTCTCGCGAGGGACTCGTTGACAAACCGGTACTTTCTACCCTGCAAAATAAAGACGCCATCCTGCATGTTTTCCACAAGCGCCCGGTATTTTTCTTCGGAATGCCGCCGTTTTTCCATGATCAGAGAAATGTTCTCTATCATCTGATTGGTGACGACCTTCAGGGATTCGAGCAGTTCCACCGAAGAAGAACCGGATACATGCGCAGAAAGGTCGCCGCCCGCCACCCGGCTCAGCACATCGAAATGTTCGGCAAGACCGATGGCAAATTCATGAGACAAATCCACAATTTCAAGCAGATTCTGGGCAGCAAGGTTGACTTTTTTCTTCAGGCGGGCCAGTATTTCGATGTCCGACTCTTCAGAAACCCGGACAAAGGGATCGCCGGATGCAATTTTCTGAAGCGCGTCGCACACATCCGAAAGCTCCGCGGACATGGCAGCACTGCAACTGCGTGAGGGGTTATTCACCTTACGATATCCTTTGATAGGCCGTCAAAACTGAATCTGTATCTTTTTGACATTGTTTTCTTCCCGGACAGACAGCAGCACTTTATGCAAACGAAGACACCATGCGCGGATATCCCTTTCGAACGTCGGACAGTCTCCGGCGACCTCCAGAATATCGCCCGGTTTCATGCCGGTAGCAATAACCGCAATCTTCAGCACGGGCTGAGGGCATTTGACGCCGATAGTATCGAGCGTAACAACCGCCATATATCGCTTCTCCGTTAAGTTTTCGACATCACCGCCCTGTCAGCATTTCACAGGGCTCAATCACATTGTCAGAAAATCAATCGGGTTAAACCCGCAACTGTTCAACCTGGGGACGGCTTCGTAAAAAGTCCAATTTCAGACGGCTCTGTAAAAGGTTCGCAGGCAAGGCACGCAAACACTGAGACTGAGGCCTGCTTTTGGGCATGCCGCAACGACGCAGTATGCAGCGCAACACACAGCCTGCGGACTTTTTACGAAGTCGTTGATATTAGCATAACGACATATGAAAGCAATCGTTTTCATATCCGCTGACGCCGCAACACCGATGGATGAAACATGAACATTGTTACGTGGATAAATTATGAATCCGCCGTATTCACCCGTAAATTTTTATTGATAATTTAGGTAGATTGACATAGATGCACCTATTACATGATAGTCTCGGATTCTTATGCATGACGGCGGCTCTTACCCTCAGAAAACGATATGGCAGTTCTGCCGGAAAGAAGGAGAGATACGGATGAATCCCTCAATGTTCAGGGAATACGATATCCGCGGTATCGCGGGAAAAGATATGTCTGACGATGATGTCGTGCTTATTGGCCGGGGCATCGGCACTTTCTTAAGGAATAAAGGCTGTTCGCGAATTACGGTGGGTAGAGACTGCCGGCTTTACTCAGACCTGTATGGTCGTCTGGTTGTTGAAGGGCTGATCTCCACAGGTTGTCAGGTCACGGATATCGGCGTCTGTCCAACGCCGCTGCTGTATTTTTCCATTCATCATCTGGAGCGGGAAGGCGGCGTAATGGTAACGGCCAGTCATAATCCGGCTTCATACAACGGCTTTAAAATATGTCTGGGAGCAGGCTCTGTTTATGGCGAGGATATTCAGCGCATCCGGCGTATTATTGAAGACAGGGCTTTTATGAAAGGCGCCGGCTGTCTGGATACGGCGAATGTATTTCCCGACTACCGGCAATATCTTCTGGACAATATCCACCTCTCCAAAAGGCTTCGCATCGGAATAGATGCCGCCAATGGGGCCGCAGGCCCTGTGGCACTGCCCATCATGACATCCATGAATCTTGAAGTTCATGATCTTTATTGTGAAATGGACGGTAATTTTCCGAATCACGAAGCCGATCCCACCGTACTCGAGAACATGAACGATCTGATTTCACTGGTTCGTGAAAAGCATCTCGATGTGGGAATCGGATATGACGGTGACGGAGACCGCATCGGCGTTGTGGATGAAAAAGGTCAGATCGTTTACGGCGATAAACTGATGATTCTTTTCGCCCGCGAAATTCTTTCCAGAAAACCGGGCGCCACCTTTATTTCAGAAGTCAAATGTTCCCAGACGCTGTATGATGACATTGCCAAAAACGGCGGCAACCCCATCATGTGGAAAACGGGTCACTCCCTGATCAAGCAGAAAATGAAGGAAACGCATGCTGAACTGGCAGGAGAGATGAGCGGCCACATGTTTTTTGCAGACCGCTATCTGGGATACGATGACGCCACCTATGCCTCATGCAGACTTCTTGAGATTCTTTCCCGCACAGATAAGACGCTTTCCGAACTTTTAGCGGATGTTCCCCGAACATTTACCACCCCGGAAATCCGGGTGGATTGTCCGGATGACCAAAAATTTGCGTTGGTAAAAAAAGTGACAGAGCATTTCAGAACCCGCCGTCAGGTGATTGACATCGACGGGGTTCGGGTTTTGTTCGACGACGGATGGGGGCTGATCCGGGCTTCCAACACACAGCCCGCGCTGGTGCTGCGATTTGAAGCGGCATCTGAAGCCAGACTTTCCGATATTCGCCAGACAATGGAATCCGTACTGACAGAGATGCAGTCAACCCATTGATCCATAAAATACTGGGCTTGACAAATACAGGAAGCGCCATATTTTGACAGACTTGTTACAAATCTGGATGGCATGTCGCCATCCGCATCACATCATAGAAGGAGAATTTGAATGAAGAGATTACCCCAAATGTTTATCATCGCCGGTATTGCGCTGACGATTCAGACAGCAATGGCTTTCCCGGCGTTGTCTCAGGAAAAAGCCGCATCGGCAAAACCTCAAGCCAAGGCAGATGCAACCGTACAGGCTGCTCCTGCTGAAAAGCCTTCGGCGCCCGCCGCCACTGTAAACGGCGTTCCCATCCTGCAGGCGGATCTGGACAGGGGAATGGAAGGTATCGTACAACGCAGAACCCAAATGGGTGGCAAAATCGATGACGCCCAGTTAAAAACCTTAAAAATGGAAGTGCTGGACAACCTGATCAATCGGGAACTGCTCAATCAGGAAAGCAAAAAAGAAAAAGTCGCCATTACGGATCAGCAGATCAATGACAAACTGGCCAGCATCAAACAGCGTTTCAAGGGAGAAGAAGAGTTCAAGAAAATGCTTGACCAGATCAAGATGACAGAACCCCAGATCAAGACGCAGCTCAAGGAAGATCTGGCCATTCAGGAGCTTATCAACAAGCAGGTTGTTGACAAGGTCAATGTTACAGACAAGGACATCCAGGCATACTACGACGCGCATCCAGAAGCCTTCAAACACCCGGAACAGATGAAAGCCAGTCATATCCTGGTTCAGGTGGACCCCAAGGCGGACGCCGCTCAGAAAGCCGCCGCTCATAAAAAAATCGAGGAAATTCAGCAGAAACTGAAAAAAGGCGGTGATTTTGCGACACTGGCCAAGGAATATTCAGACTGCCCCAGTAAAGCAAAAGGCGGAGATCTGGGCTATTTTTCAAAAGGCCAAATGGTGAAACCGTTCGAAGATGCTGTCATGGCCTTAAAGCCCGGTGAGACCAGCGGCATTGTGGAAACCCAGTTCGGATATCATATCATCAAGCTGACAGACAAAAAACCCGAAGGCATTATGCCGCTGGCGGAGGTTAAAGGGCAGGTCGGACAATATCTGAAACAGGAAAAAATCAAAAAAGACCTCAAGGCATATCTGGCAGGGCTTGAAAAAAACGCTAAAGTCGAAAGACTTGTCACCCCGTAATGGATCGTCTTGTCACAAATCGATTTTTCAGGCGGCTTTGTAAAATGTGATCCTGCGGCACAAGCGCCATTTTACGAAGCCGTCCCAAAATCGACTTTTTACGAGGGTATCATAATTCCTGGATGTGATTTTACAGCCCATCATACCGTCATTTTTTTGCTTGACCTTCCATTATTGCATAAGTTACAATCACGGATATATTTTCCCGGCTTTTATTTCGGTTCAGGGGGCCAGCATATCGGTTTTTTTAGGTCAAAACAAAGATCAGAACTGAACCCGATTTGAAATCCAGGGGCCCGAATAACATTTTTTTAAGGGAGGTTCTTGTTTTGGCAAAAGGAATTGTAAAATGGTTCAGTGATAAAAAGGGATTTGGATTCATTGAGCAGGAAGAGGGCGGAGACGTATTTGTCCATCACTCAGCCATCAAGATGGAGGGGTTTAAAACCTTAGCCGAGGGTGATCGGGTCACGTTTGATGTCGAAAAA
>DAIEFO010000057.1 GCA_027325475.1 Desulfobacteraceae bacterium
TCCGCGTGTCTGCCCCCGCATTTCTCAGGGTTGTTGCCACCGGCCCATGCAGACAGACAAGACCTGAGCGTTGATACAGTACACATAAAAGCGCTGTGATATCACTAAAGCCCATAAACAGTTTAGGATGCCGATGAATGGATTCGTAATCCAGATACGGTAACACCCGCATGGCGCCGTATCCCCCCCTCGCACAGACAATCGCCCGAATATCGTCATTTGCAAAAGCGTCGTTGACCTGAGCCGCTCTCAGGACATCAACACCTGCCAGATATCCTGAACGATCGAACATACGAGGGTCAAACACCGTCTGAAACCCCATATCCTTCAATACCTGAATTCCCCTGAAGAAATCAGCTTCGTTAAAAGGGCTTGCCGGCGTTATCAAGCCAATCACGTCACCAGGCGCCAATGACGCGGGCAGAATGGCTTTAAATTGTCTTTCGGTCATCACATTCCCGTTAACCATCAGTAATGACGGCTTCATAAAAAGTCGAATTTCGGACGACTTCGTAAAATGTCCGCAGACAAGGCACGCAAAGCGTGCTTTATCATGTGCATTATATTACCCAACAGGTAAGCATTGGCAAGAGATTTTATATAGCCAACGTTAAGTGGAAAAAGTATCCTGCGCTCAGGAGCCATTGGCTTTCAGAAAATTCATTTCGCAGGGCGGCAGAGAGGAGATAATACTGTGGTATATCTTCGACCGATAACGCAGCGAAATTATTTTTCTGAAAGCCTATAGCTGGAATTGCATTTGACTTTTACCACCAGACGATTGTAAATGTAGAAATATTTTGTTCATACTCCCCATCAGAAATCCCTGAGGAGGCTCACCATGGTTCGACAACGGCAAACACTGTTCATTACTTTAGGCATTCTGGCGCTTTTGATATCCGGTTGCGCCACCAGCGGCACCAAGACGGCCTCCAGCGGAACCACATCCCCGGCGGCAATCCAGAAAGACAAGGGCACGGGTCCTTTATATCGCGATTTTGCAGACGTACTGGTCCCTGGAGAAATGGATGTTGTCCCTGACTCGTCGTTTGTTTATATCACCTCCGGGCTTACCGCAGGTGTCTTAACTATCAAGGGCAGGGTGGATACAGATTCTCTCATCTCCTTTTTTCAAAACAACATGGCCAAAGACAACTGGAAAATGATCAGCTATTTCAAGTCTCCCAAAACCATCATGCTGTTCAGAAAGGAAACCCGCTGGTGCGCAATCAATATCACGGAGGGGACTTTCAGCACTTCTGCCGAGATATGGGTAGCCCCCACACTTTCAGATGCGGATTCAGGTCTCAACAAATAGGCCACGAAATATATCATGTCGCCATTTCTCATGGATAAAAGCATTGTTCTGGGAATATCCGGAGGTATCGCTGCATATAAGAGTGCGGATCTGCTGCGCCGGATTACCCAAATGGGCGCTTCGGTCCGCGTGATCATGACAGAAAACGCCAAACGCTTTGTCGGGCCACTGACATTCGAGGCCCTTTCCGGACACCCTGTATGTTCAACCCTTTTTGAAAAAGACGCCAACACTTCCATCCAGCATATTGAATGGGCGCAGACCGCAAATGCCGTTGTCATTGCCCCGGCGACTGCCAGCATCATCGCAAAACTGGCCTGCGGCATCGCCGATGACGCACTCAGCACTTTCCTGCTGGCTGTATCGGCACCCAGAATTATCTGCCCATCCATGAATTCCGCCATGTACCTTAATGATGCAGTTCAGCACAACCTTCAGACGCTGCAACAACGTGGATACCGGGTCGTATCGCCCGGTTCCGGTCAGCTTGCTTGCGGTACATCCGGTCCCGGCCGTCTTGCGGAACCCTGGGAAATTGTAGATGAGCTGATCATGGCGTTGACACCAAAAGACCTGTCCGAAAAACATATTCTGGTAACCGCAGGCCCGACGAGAGAATATCTGGATCCAGTACGGTTTATCAGCAACCCGTCATCCGGTAAAATGGGCTTTGCCCTTGCCGCCGCCGCAGCTCAGAGAGGCGCGTCCGTCACACTCATTTCAGGACCGTCATCACTGCCTGATCCTCCTTATGTTCAGGTGATCCGGGTTATCTCCGCTCAGGAAATGGCCGATGCAGTTCTGGAAAGCTTCGATCAGGCGGATGCGGTCATCAAAACGGCGGCTGTCTCAGACTATCGGCCGCAAACCCGATCGCCGCATAAAATCAAGAAAGGCGCTGACGAAATCGTCCTGACACTTGAAAAAACGCTGGACATTCTGAAGGAACTGGGAACGCGAAAACGCCGTCAGATTCTGGTGGGGTTTGCCGCTGAGACTCGGGATTTGCCTACCTACGCCAGAGAAAAACTCAGGAAAAAGAATCTGGACATGATCGTCGGTAATCTCGTCAGCGAAAAAGGCGCTGGATTTGCTACGGAAACCAACAAGGTTACGCTGTTTTACCAAGACGGCCGTTCGGAGCCGCTGTCGCTGATGCCTAAAGACGCCGTCTCCCATGTCATTCTCGACAGGGTAGCCACGCTTCTGACACAACCCCCAAAGGCATAATATGGCGGATGTCCATCGTGTCCTGTCACTTATCGATGAAATCCATCACACACTCAAATGGATGAAGGCCAATGGTTGCCGCGGGTTTGAAGCGCGCCATTCATGTTTGGCCGACAGTGTCGCCCATATGGATGACGCACCAAACACGCCGCCGACTTCATGCGCGCTAACTTCAAATATTTTGGATGATACCCCTGCAATGCACATTGACCCCCAAGATTCTCTGGACAGCATTCAAAGCGACATTGTGAACTGCCAGCGCTGCAAGCTGGCCAAAACCCGAACAAATATCGTTTTTGGAGAGGGAACGCCGTCCGCACGCCTGATGTTCATCGGAGAAGCGCCAGGATTCGACGAGGACAAGCAGGGAAAGCCCTTTGTCGGCAGAGCCGGTCAGTTGCTGACCAAGATTATTCAGGCCATGGGATTAACGCGGGAGCAGGTATTCATCGGCAACGTCATCAAATGCAGACCCCCGGGAAACCGAAACCCCGAACCGGATGAAATTCTGGCCTGCGCTCCGTTTCTCAACCGCCAGATTGCCGTGATCCAGCCGGAGTTTATCTGCGCATTGGGAACGTTTGCCGCGCAGACGCTCCTGCATACCACCGTTCCCATCTCCAAACTGAGGGGGCAGTTTCACGACTGCAACGGCATCCAGCTCATGCCCACATTTCATCCGTCATATCTGCTGCGCAGCCCTGAAAAAAAACGCGACGTATGGGAAGATATCAAACTGCTGATGAATGCCATGGGGTTGTAAGACGTTTCCCAGTCGTTTCTTTATCCGGACGGCCAGGCAAAGCCGCGCACAATCCCGCCACAGCCACAACACATGCAGAAAACATAGCGCTTCGGAATGACGTCATGAAGACACCTTCCAGTTGAGGGTGATAAACTCTGAATGCCTGCCCGCCATTCTGAAGCTGAAATACCGTATTGAATATCCAGGTGGACAGCGCAACCCCTGTAACCATACCGACATTACGGGCCGTCGCGACAGTGCTGGACGCAATGCCCCGCCGATTAGACGGCACCGCGCCCATGGAGGTTGCGGTATTGGGAGAAATAAACAAACCCGTTCCCACCCCCACCAGTGCCAGACGCCAGATGATGGCAGGCAGCGATGCGGATGCCGAAAGCCAGGATAACGCCCAAAGCGCTGCCGCCATCACCGCCATGCCTGAAACACACAGTATCCTTGCCCCTATCCGATCGGACATGACGCCGGAAAACGGCGCCATCAGCGACAGCACTATAAAGGGAATGGTCATAATGTATCCTGAATGCGCGATTGAAAACCGCGCAGGATTCATCAGATAAAACGGCAGCAGAAACAGCACCGCATACAGACTCACAAACAGCAGCAGAGAGGAAACCGTCGGCCATACAAACATCCGGATTTTCAGCAGGGACGGTTCAAACAAAGGCGCCGCGCTGCGCTGTTCCACCCGTATCAACAGCAGGAGGCTTCCTGTAAAAATACCCCCGACTCCAAATGTTTTCGCAGAAACGTATCCCCATGTCTGCATCATACTCAACACCATGAGAAAAGCACTGAAACAGATCGCCGTCAGCACAGCCCCCGCCCAGTCAAAACCCGATGAACGGTCCAGAATATCCGGACGTTCCCGACGTAACAAAAACACGGCCGCAGAAGATGCCACAATGCCGATGGGAACATTGATAAAAAAAATCATCCGCCACGAAAAATATTCCAATATTACGCCACCGAGCGCCGGCCCCGTCATCAATCCTGACGCCACAACCGTTCCCAGAATCCCCAGAGCTTTTCCCCGTTCTGAGGCCGGAAAGGCATCTATGATCATGGCCTGAGAACAGGCCATCAGCATGGCGGCGCCAATCCCCTGAAAAGACCGCACCGCAATCAGAACTGCTGCAGAACCCGCCAGACCACACCCCAGAGACCCCGCAGTAAAAATTACAAATCCCCGAATATATACCCATCGTCTGCCCAGAATATCGCTCAACCGTCCGAATGTGAGCAGCAGCGCGGACACCGTCAGCAGATAGGCCATCAGCACCCAGCCAACCGCCGTCAGAGATTCCCCAAGATCTTTCATGATGGCGGGTAAGGCCAGATTCACGACACTGCCATCCAGCGTGGACATGAACACTGCAACCGCCACGAGAGAGAATGTCAGCCATTTATTTTGCGGCGCTACGGCATGCAACCTCATGAATTCTCCACAAACCGGCAATGGCAGCAGGCATTTGCCGATACCCATGTTGACAGCTTCGTCAGAAGCCGATTGAATACAGCCCCAATACCCTCAAAAGGAAGCAAATACCGTTCCAGGTTGTTTTTCATAAAAAAATCCTGTATGAAGGCCATGTGTTCAATTCTCTCGAGAACTATCATGTTTCACATTGAAATGAAAGCCGTTTTCAGGAAAAATGGAAACCATATTATCATGAGTCATTTAGGCATTCAGGACATTCTTCCTCTCGTGACATCGCCAAGTCAGTATATCGGCTCGGAAATCAACGCCATCAAAAAAGACCCCGCCACAGTCGAAATCTTCATTGCGCTGGCTTTTCCGGATTTATACAGTATCGGCACCTCTCACTTCGGGCTTCAAATCCTCTATCACCTGCTGAATCAACAAAATAACATTGCTGCAGAACGGGTGTATGCCCCGGATACGGATATGGAAGCACGGCTGAGAAGTACCGGTTTGCCATTAAGCTCTCTGGAGTCTGCAAGACCGCTGTCTCAGTTTGATATTATTGGATTCAGCCTGCTGTACGAACTGAACTACACCAGCATCCTGACCATACTGGATCTGGCTGGAATTCCTTTTCTGGCTAAAGACAGGGATGCGTCTTTCCCTCTGGTTATCGCCGGCGGCCCCTGCACCTGCAACCCGGAGCCAGTGGCGGACATTTTTGACGCCATGGTTATCGGCGACGGCGAAACCGCTGTTCTGGATATGGCAACATCCTGGATGATCTGGAAAAAACGTGATGGAAAAGATAAAACAGCGCTTTTAAACGCCTGGCGTCAGATTGATGGCGTGTATATTCCGTCTTTTTTTAAACCGGTATATTCGGAAGACGGTTTTCAGACCGTGATCCCCTGCTATCCGGATTATGACAGCGTTCAGCGGGCTGTTATCCCGGATCTGGATACGGCGGCATTCCCAGACAAACCTGTCGTGCCATACGGCCGCCCGGTGCATGACAGACTCCGGCTCGAAGTTTCTAGAGGATGCTCGCGGGGATGCCGATTTTGTCAGGCCGGAATGATTTATCGTCCGGTTCGGGAGCGGTCGGTTCATACCCTCATGCAGCAGGCAACAGCAGCGCTTGCTGCAACCGGCTACGACGAACTGTCACTGCTGTCGCTCAGCACCGGAGATTACTGCCGGCTTCCGGAATTGATGACGCAACTGATATCCAGGTGCGCGCCCGACCACATCGCGGTGTCTTTGCCGTCGTTTCGAGCCGGAACCCTGACCTCCGAGCTGATGTCTCAAATCCGGAAAATCCGGAAAACCGGTTTCACCATTGCTCCAGAGGCCGGAAGTCAGCGCCTCCGGAACGTCATCAACAAAAACATCAACCAGGATGATATCATCTCCACGGTTCAAAACGCCTTTTCGCTGGGGTGGCAGGTAATCAAGCTTTATTTCATGATCGGACTTCCGACGGAAACCGATGCAGACATATCCGCATTGATTGAACTGGTGCAACAGCTCCGAAAACTGAGGCTTCAAAAATCCAAGGGCATGAAGGGTCATAAAAATCAGCTCAATGTCAGCGTGAACACCTTTATCCCCAAGCCTCACACGCCGTTTCAGTGGATGTCCCAACTGACGCTGGAAGCCTCGCGTGAAAAGATTTATCATCTGAAAGAAAAGCTGAACTTTTCGGATGTTCAGTTTAAATGGCAGCATCCGGAAACAGGACTTATGGAGGGACTGTGGGCCAGAGGCGACCGCAGGCTGACAAGGCTTCTGATAGCGGCTTACGAAAACGGATGCCGTCTGGATGGCTGGAGCGATCATTTCGATATGGAAAAATGGCGGCAGGCCCTGGACGATACCGGCATCGACATCGGCTTTTATACAACCCGATCCCGGAATATGTCCGAGCCTCTTCCCTGGGATCATATTCACTCCCGCGTCACACAGGACTATCTAAAATCCGAATGGGAAAAAGCCCTGAGTGAAACGGTGACGCCCGATTGCCGATGGGGAGACTGCCAGTCCTGCGGCGTCTGCGACTTCAGCACCATTCAGCCTGTCGTATTTTCGCCGGATACCGCATTGGAAAGTCACGCCATCTTCCCTGACACTTCTGAAAGCCAGGATGATATGGCCGGTCAGACGCCCAAACCTGTCTCCAATCCGGTACGCTATCGCATTTCATATTCCAAAACAGGTCCCGCCAGGGTTTTTGGCCATCTTGAACTGGCAAGTATCATGTTCCGGGCATTTCGAAGGGCTGAAATCCCCATTGAATTTTCCGGCGGATTTCATCCAAAACCCAGAATGTCCTTTGACGATCCGCTTCCTGTCGGCATGGAGAGTCTTCATGAAACCTGCACGGTGTCTTTGACGCCGGCAGCCTCCAGCCGGGAAATGATGGAACGGCTGAACCGCGTCCTGCCGGAAGGTCTCTGTATTACCCGATGGGAATTGGCTGCCTCTCAAAAAGCGCCGCCGTCCGGCGGCAGCATCCGGTATGAGATTCAACTTAAAACAGGTGGTTTTGATAAAAGCAAACTTGCAATTTTTACCACCAGCAGCGAATGCCTGATTCCCCGCGTTCATCGGAACGGCAGCATGAACCTGGTGGATTTCAAAAACCATATCGAAGACATGAAACTTTCTGAAGAAAACCAGCTCGTTCTGAAAATCCGCTCCGGACTTCAGGTGACGCTGAGACCCGCAGAAGTCCTGAGCGCTGTTTTCGGCCTTCCGGAAGAAGCCGTCAAAACCGCCCGTATTGTAAAACTGCCCCCTGCGTCGCAGACCATGGATTCGTAAGAGGCCAGGAGTGCGTACATGCTGCATCCATCATTTCGTTGTGGCGTATGGAAAGTACGCTACACGCCGGAAAGATTTGAGCATGTTACTTGCGGACAGGCAGCCGCTTTAATGCTGGCATAAAGCGGCCCGAAAACAGACACTGCGAGGTATTCAGGATTTTTTCAGTCTGGATGAAACCATCGCCTTGATTCTTTGAAGCAATGGCTCTTTCAGAGAAACTTTGAGATACAGATCTCCTGAAGGGATGCCGTTTTTTCCTGTCTCCCCCATGCCTGCCAGCCGGATTTTCTGCCCCTCCCGAACTCCTGGCGGGACTTTGACCACAAGTCTTCTGGAATAGGAACGTAAATAATACGCATAGGCCCCCCCGGTTCTGGCAAGTTCCGGATCGATATGAATGACATCATAATAGTCAGAGGCCTTGGGAGACAGTGTACGCTCCGCTTTTTTTGGAATAAATTTCCGGGTTATCTTTTTTATTTTTTCGGTAATCATGGATTTATTGAGTATTGGCATTCCCATATTCCCATTGAAGGCAACCCCATGGACTCGGAATCCGGGTCTGTTGATGTCATATGTCCTCGTTTTATAATTCTGACCGTAATATTCCTTAAAAATAGCGTCAAAACCCCGTATTCCGAAGGATCTGGCCATTTCTTCAAATATCTGATGAATATCCGACCCGTTAAAAATATCCTGTTCGGAATATGCGCTGCGAAAACGCCCGTAAGCAGCATCCCCATACTGATGCTGCAGCGAATCGTATTCCTTGCGCTTTTGAGGATGTGACAAGACAGCATATGCCTCATTGATAGCCTTCATGTTATCAATGCCGCCCGGATCCTTACACTGATCCGGATGATATTTGAAAGCCAGTTCACGATAAGCGGTCTTGATCTGCCGGGATGTCGCATCTGTTGCAACGCCCAGTGTCTGATAATAGTCTTTCATAACGCCTTGCTAAAAAGGATGACTTTTTTATGTTCTGATGGGTATTATACTCTGTGAATTTCTGAAAAGTCAAACCGGATGGCTGTTCCATCACCGGGATTTTCTTTGACTTTGGCCGTTGCTTTGTTTTATGAATGCGCTTTATACAAATTCAACTTGATGAGGCTGGCTATGATAATTGAGCTGGGAGAAAAAAAACCGGTAATTGGCGGGAATGTATTTATTGCCCCTACGGCAGTGGTTGTGGGTGATGTTGAAATTCAGGAAGGCGTCAGTATCTGGTATGGAGCGGTGCTGAGAGGGGATATGGCGCCAATATTCATCGGAAAAAACACCAATGTTCAGGATAACTGCACCATTCATACCGATTATGGCAAACCTGCGCATGTCGGAGAAAACGTCACCATTGGCCACAATGCCATAATTCACGGCTGTACTATTGAAGAGTATTGTCTGATCGGAATGGGCGCCATTATTCTGAATGACGCCAGGATATTAAGAGGTTCTATCGTGGCGGCCGGTTCTTTGGTAAAATCTCGCCAGGAAGTCGGGCCATTTCATATGGTGGCCGGCGCGCCGGCTGTTTTCAAGAAAGCCTATCCCCAGGACCTCACGCCCATGGTCACCGATCCGGCGGAGCACTATCTGCAGATCGCCCTTGAACATCAGACAATGAGCCGCATCCGCTGACCAGGAAGCCCAAAAAGCAATGACGGCGCAGACAGTTTGAGATAAGGGCTGATGTATCCGGACGGCTTCAGAGATATTGCGGGGTAATGGAAAACAGCAGATAATGAAAGACATAAAAAAGGGGCAGAGCCATTATAAAAAAGTGCTGGCTGCTACCCCTTTTTTTCATTCAATTAAGCCATTAGCTGGCTTTGGGATGGCACTTCACACAGGTTGTCGGAGCTGCATTGGAGTTATTCTTTTTATTAAATTCTCTGTGGCAGCCGATACATTTTTTGTGCATTGCTTCCGCATGGTACTGTAACGCTTCCTTTTCTGTCAGTTTGGGAGCGTCTTTTCCTTTGGGTTTTTCACCGGGTTTGTTGTGACATTCGTAACAGGGTTGTACGTTGTCACCCGGTTTAAGATTGGTAAGCGGCTTGCCGTCCTTGTCATGATGACAGTCCCCACAGGTGTCTTTGTATTCTGTCACATGTTTTTTATGTGAGAACACGACAATTCCCTTTTCATGCTTGGGATATATCTTACTGTCCTCCATTTTGATGACATCCGGCGGATTGGTTCCCGCGTACAGCGCCACCGATCCGAATACGGCGGCAAATCCCACTGCCATCACAACCAACAATGACCTCTTCATAACGTTTTACTCTCCTTTCCTTTGTTGTTGATGGGACAGCGCCGCAATATACCCGACATGGAGTAAAGACCGACTTTGTGGATACTCAGCGTATAACCTCAAAAGCAGGAACCGTACCCGCCAATACCGGAGTAT
>DAIEFO010000058.1 GCA_027325475.1 Desulfobacteraceae bacterium
GGGGCTGATGGATGCCGCTTTGAACACTCAGCAGCGCCGGAAGCTGGATTTCGAGAGCATCTCGCACCCCACCTTCCATCTCCCGCTCCACATACACCGCGGATGTTCCCAGCATTTCCATGTGAATGACAGCCGTCGCACAGGGCAGGCAAAGCATCTCTGCCATCATGGGGCCTGTTTGGCCATTCATGTCATCCTCGGACATAACACCGGCCAGAATCAGATCATAGTCCCGATTCCGGATGCATGCGGCCATCAGGGCCGCGGTAAACGCGGGATCCATATAGCCATGAGTTTCCGTAACCACATGAAGGCCATTGTCCGCACCCATCCCCATCGCTCTTCGGATAACGGCTTCAGCCCGTTCCGGCCCGACAGAAATGACATCAACGCGGCCGGCCGGCATTGTTTCCCGCAGCAGCAGCGCTGCTTCAACCGCAAATTCATCGAACCGGTTCATAACGTATTCGTCCGACTCGCTGCAAATCCAACGGCTATCGGCATCCGGAAAAACCCGAACGGCTGCGGCCAGTACCTGTTTGACGCACACCAGAATGTTCATAAGTGCAAATCCATATATTTCAAACGATCCGCAGAAAAGTTATGGTCATATATACCGCAATGCTTCGTGAGATTACAGAAAAAAACAGGTGGCCAGTAAACCAGTAATACTCATGCTGATGGTATAAGGCAATGCCTGTATGACCATCCGGCCATAGCTCAAACGAATGACCGGCGCCAGAGCCGATGTCAGAAGAAAAAGAAAGGCGGCCTGACCGTTGGGGGTCGCAATACTCGGGATGTTGGTGCCGGTATTGATCGCCACCGCCAAATTGTCGAATTGATGCATAATGATTCTAACCTGTTCTGCGGCATGCTGTGGCATAAGCGCCAGCACATCACTTCGAATGGCATGAGAATTGGTCAATCTATCCATGAGCTGCGCACCACTCATGCCGATATCGGGGATATGGCCCAAGAGTTCCGCCATATGCATCTTGGTTTCCGAGATATAAACCGTCGCGACAAAAACATTGTCGGAGATCATGGACAGCAGACCGTTTGCAATATAAAAACCCGCCAGTTGCATATTGCCCCGAAGGCTGAGAGCATACTGAATGATCGGAGAAAATAGATGGTGGTCATGAATCACGGCCACGATGGCAAAAAAAACCACCAGCAGCGCGGTGAAAGGCAGCGCTTCCTCGAAGGCACGTCCCAGTTGATGTTCTTCAACAATGCCATTTAATGCGGTCAGGATGACAATAACAGACAGACCAATGATGCCGACCGACGCCAGATGAAAAGCCAAAGCCAGCATCAGCCAGATTCCCGTCAGGCCCTGAACGATCAGCTTCGCCGTCCACCGCCGGCCTCGTTCAGATTCCATCCTTATGGCGGTTTCAAGGAGGTGAGAACGGATATTTCCTGACATTTCAGATCCGTATCCAAACAATTTCCATTTTTCAACTGTCACACAGGTCAACAAACCAACGGCCAGTACGGGCATCGAAACCGGAGCCATATGAATAAAAAACGGGACGAATCGCCACCCCATCTCACTGCCAATAAGCAAATTCTGGGGTTCTCCGACCAGCGTACAAACGCCTCCCAGAGCGGTCCCAACGGCGCCATGCATCATGAGATTCCTGAGAAAACCGCGAAATTCTTTCAGTTCCCGCTGCTGGACATCCTTGAGCGCCTTGTCACTGGTCAAATCGTGAGCAGACTGCATATCCATACCCGAAACAAAACGATGGTAAACATCGTAAAATGCGTAGGCCACCGCAATGATCACGGCGGTCACGGTCAAGGCGTCCAGAAAGGCTGACAGAAAGGCGCCAATGAAGCAGAAAAGAAATGAAATCAAAATTTTTGATCGAACCCGTACCAGTATGCGGGTAAACGTAAATTGCAGAAAATCCTTCATAAAAAAGATACCGGCCACCATGAAGACAAGCAGCAGAATAACCTCGAAATTTTTCAACGCCTCATGATAGACCGCCGCCGGATGGGTCATGCCGATGGCTACCGCCTCAAGCGTCAGGATACCTCCTGCAGGCAGGGGATAACACTTTAAGGCCATAGCCAGGGTAAAGATGAATTCGCCGATGAGCACCCAGCCAGAAATAAACGGCCCGATGATATAAAACAGAACGGGATTGGCAATCAGAAAGGCGATGATCGTCCATTTATACCACCCTGGCGCATTTCCTAAAAAGTTGCGGGCAAAAGCTCTCATAAACGAGTTTGACATCCAGTTTCCTTATCCAGAAAACACTCTGCTGTTCGATTTCTAATCGCTGTCAATGTTGATGCCCTCGTAAAAAGTCGAATTTCGGACGACTTCGTAAAAAGTTCGCAGGCAAGGCGCGCAAATCCTGAGGAATGAAGCGTACTTGTGGTACGCTGCAATGACGAAGGATGCGGCGCAACGCAGCATGCGGACTTTTTACGAAGTCGTCAAAATTGATAGCCGCTGTAATTGTGATGGCCAGGGGAAATGCCATTGAACTCTCAACCCATTAGACTCACAACTAATGCAAAACGGAATCCAGATGAGTAATTTTAATATTCAATTCGATCCAAGACGCTGTATCGCCTGTAAAGCATGCGAAGTCCACTGTCAGGCGGCCCATCAGACCTCTCCGGATGTTAAAATGGGATTGTTGATTACCACAGAACCGGTTTGTGAGGATGGCAATATCCGAATGCTTTCAGCTTTCAGAGCTTGTTTTCATTGTGAATCACCATGGTGTATGGCGGCTTGCCCGACCGGCGCTATCCAGAAGCGGGAAAAAGATGGTATCGTTTTTGTGGAAACACAACTCTGTATCGGCTGTAAAGCGTGTGTGGATGCCTGTCCGTGGCATGTTCCACAATGGGATGCTTTAAGCGGAAAGGTTTTAAAGTGCGATTATTGTCGCAGCAGAATTGATATGGAAGACCTGCCCGCATGTGTGACTGCATGTACGACCCATGCGCTGACATTCAAGGGACCGAATACAGGTACCCGGAAAACTCGTCAGGACTATGTAAAATCAGTCATCGGCCAAAAAAGATGGCTGTAATGGCCTGATCTTATAATACAAGATGCTGTAACACCGTTTGAACCCGCTGGTAATTGCAGTGGATGTTGTGCGCTGTCCGGACATAGTTTTGTCCGGTGGCGCCCATGCTCCTGCGCAGCAGGGGGTCTTCCATTAGACGTCGCAGGGCATCGGCATATGCCGGATATTCGAAAGGCGGCGTTAAAAATCCGGTAATGCCGTTTTGGACGACTTCCGGTATGCCACCGTTCTCAAACGCTACAACTGGAAGCCCGCAGGACTGGGCTTCCAGATATACCATTCCTAATGTTTCCCGAATCCCCGGAAATGCAAAAATATCGCATGCGCTGTATATCCGGTACATCTCAAGCCGGGGAATTTTCCCGATAAAATGAATGCGGTCCGCTGGCAGCCTTTCGGATAGGGATTGCAGACGCTGCTTTTGCCGGCCATCTCCAGCGATGACAAGATGGAATCTTTTCCCCTGCTGATGCAGTGTGATGCAGGTTTCGATAAGCCATGACAGCCCATCACTCTTGACACCGGAGCGGAACATGGCGGCGGACAGGATTACCGGATCCGGCTCCACGACGTTCCAGCAATCGCGCAGGTATTTCCTGGCGCCGGCATCAAAGGCGAACTGATCCGGGACAATTCCCGGCGCAATGTAGGTCAGTTTTTCATCCGGAATCAGGCGTCGCAGATTGATCATATCTTCCCTGCGGTTGCTGAACACGTGTCGCGCATGAAGCAGCGCTTTGCGGTTCAGCACGAACCCGGCCAGCGTCTTCCAGCTTTTCCTGGGTTTGGTTGAATAGATTCCCTGAAATATGACGTAAGGAATGTTCAGCTTCCGGGATACCCAGGGGCCCAGTACATCGGGTGATTTGTAGTAGGTATGGTAGGTAAGCCAGATATTCGGGCAAGGTTTCAGACGAAGGCCGCGTCGCCTGTCTCGGAGGATGACTGCCCACAGCCAGGGCTTCCAGTATATCCACCTGGCTCTCAGGCGGCTGGGATAGAGTATCCGGAATCCCGCATCCAGCAGGTGATCCCGGAGGCCTGTGGCAATGGTCAGATCTCCGGAGGGGCGATGAAACCCCAGTGGTTTGAACGGCGTATAATATGCGATGACGGGTATCATCCCGTCAGTTGCCTTTTGTGTGCAGTGCCGTTCGATACAGTTCTGCCAATGTCTGAATCAGACGGCGGTTATCAAATTTTTCCCGAACCCGAAGCGCCGCCGCCGGAATGATGTGTTCTCTCAGATCGCAGTCCGTCAGCAGGCGGAGCATGGCGTCCGCCAGCGCGACGGGATTTCCGGGTTCCACCAGCAGGCCGGTTCTGCCGTTTTCGATCAGCTCAGGAATGGCGGAAATGCTGGTGGCGGCAACCGGAACCCCCATCGCCATGCTTTCCACACAGACATTTGGAATTCCGTCCCGGTCTCCGTTGGCGGCAATTTCACACCCCAGAACAAAGATATCGGCATTGCGGAACTGCTGAATCACTGTTTCATGGGGCTGTGTTCCCGGCCACTGCGTCATATGTTCCAGGCGCAGTTCCTGTACCAGACGCCAGAGCGATTCCCTGTCATCGCCATCGCCGATAAGGGTATGACGAAACGGTACGCCCCGGTCTCGAAGTATTCCCAGCGCCTTGAATACTGTGGAAAGTCCTTTTTTGGCGGTGAGGCGGGATACGGTCAGAATACGGTATGGCGGTGCGGGGTGATTGTTTTCAGACCATCCGGAAAAAAGACGGGTGTCAATCCCATGATATATCCGGTAAATGGGCGGTTCGGGGCCGTCTGCAAGACCGGCAAGATATCTGCGGTTGTATTCGGTGCAGGTAACAACAAATTCGGCATGACGCATTTTTTCGCGGAGCTGTTCCGGGTGTGATGTATAAATATCCTTGGCATGAGCCGTAAAACTGAACGGAATGCCGCTCAGAAGGCTGGCGTAGAATGCCACGGAAGTAGGTGAATGGGCGAAATGCGCATGAAAATGGGTGATGCCGCTTCCAGGAAGAATTTTGTTCACCAGATATCCCGCCTGAAGCAGATGCTTGAATGTCGCTGATTTGCGGGTGCGCTGGAATCTCCGCAAAGCTGCTCGCAATGCGGCCGCGTAGGGTTTTGGGTGTCGTATCGCCAGTTGCAGGTTGCACGACAGCAGGATCAGCAGAGAAGAAGAAAAGAGCAGTGTCTCAGGCAGATAATCGACGCTGGCTTGAATCTGATGGATGCTGCTGTGGGAAAAAGTTTCTCTGGGCTGCCGCATCGAAATGATATGGATGTGAAGACCGAGTGTTTCCAGCAGCAGTATCTCGTTGGAAATGAATGTTTCAGAAATCCTGGGATATCCTTTAAGGATCATCCCCAGTACGGGTGGTGAATTCACGTTGTTGAGGTCCTGAATATATCGAGCCGTTTTTGCATGGCGCTCAGCCCGGTGAGTTGAAAATGGCGGATGGCCTCCCGGTAGGATTCCGGATGCGTCAACAGTTTCATAATGCCGGCATGAAGACTGCCGGGAGACATGTTGTCCCACGGAATGTAGTCGAGAAGCTTTTGTTCGTGCAGGGCTCTGGCCCGGATGAGCTGCTCTTTTCTGGGGGTTTCACGGGGAATGACCAGAGATATGGTGCCCTGAGTGAGAATTTCGCAGATAGTGTTATATCCGCCCATGCTGACCACCAGATCTGCGGCAGCCATGATTTCTTCCATCCTCCGGTAAAATTCCCATGTGCGAATGCCCAGTTTTCTGGATCTTGTGAATATATCTTCCCGTTCTTTTTCCGGCATGAAAGGGCCTGTGATCAGAACGCTTTTAAACAGCGGTGGACTGGACAGGTTTTCCAGCATGGTCAGGAAGTTGTTCATGACGGCATACCCATCGCCGCCACCACCGGTGGTGACTAAAACGAGTTTGTCATCAGCGAGGACCGCATTTTTTTTTCGGATTCGCTGGACAGCGTCTTTTCCTGGAATCTTCCGGGGAATGTAGCCGGTAAAAAACATTTTTCGACTGATGGCTTCGGGCATGGCATATTCATGAACCGGATCGTAGAGTTCCTGATTGCCGTAGATCCAGATTTCGCTATAAAGTTCGTCTAAAACCTGATAGACCCCTTTTTTGCTCCAGTCATTTCGTATCGTTTCGGCTTCATCCATAATATCCCGCAGCCCGAGAATGGTGCGGGTTTGGGGCAGACAGCGCCGTATCCACTGAAGGGTGGGCAGAACTTCCTTATTGAGCCCCAGCGGTTCCTTGTCCACAATGAACAGGTGGGGGCGAAATGCCTGCGCTGTCGCCGTGATGATGCTGGTTCGGATATCCATGGCATGCTGAGGATTGATTTTGATGGCCAGCGGAAGATATTCGTCGTTCGTTTTTTTGATCATTCCAGGAATGCGAACAAAATCAATTCGTTCTGGAAAACAAAACCGTCCGGCGATAGGAGAGCCTGTCAGAATCAGTACATTGACATCCGGTGCGGCCAGGTGGGAAGCGATGGACATGGTGCGCCGTATATGGCCCAGGCCATAAGTGTCATGAGAATACATGAGAATGTTGTATGTCGAGTCCAAACCTGATTATCGCCGTATCGTGTGTTGACTGAAGTTGACGGTTTCGTGAATGTCCGTGCCGTCACAAGTGCAGATTCTCTTATCACAGATGATCCGCAAATGACAAAGTATTCCTGTCATGAACCGCGGATGATGTCAACCGCAGCATTTCTTGAATTTTTTCCCGCTGCCGCAGGGGCAGGGATCGTTGCGACCTGTTTTGGGAGATTCCCGAACATATTGTTTGGGTTTGGGCGCTGTACCATCCCAGAAAAACCATTCTCCGTTTTCTTTTTTGAACTGCGCCAGCTCATGATGTTCAACCTGTTCGCCGCTTTCGGTATATGTGGCGATGAATTCAACGATTCCGGCCTCGTCGTCTGCGGTGCCGGCCTCTGTTTTCAGAATTTGCAGGCCAAGCCAGGTGGAATTGCGGGACCACTCCCGGATATTTTGCTCCGAATCCTGCTTTCTTTGCGCCGGGTGGGTGGTGCGGATAATGTATTCCACTTCGGTTTTTGCGTAGGCCGTGTATCGGGACCGCATCAGCGCTTCGGCGGTTTCGGCGGATTTTTCATTTCTGATCAGGGGTTCGCAGCATTCACTGTATGGCAGCGAAGAGCCGCAGGGACACGGTTCCATAAATATCTCCTTAGGTTATAAGCTATCGTTGGTTGTGGCTGTATATTATTTTTTTGTTAAGGAATGCGAAAAAGCGCGCAGGTGTTGTTCCATAGTGTTTCCGCCAGAGTTTCCGGATTTTCGTCAATAATTTCCGACAACTTCAGCAGTACGGATTTCACAAAAGCCGGTTCATTCCTCCGGAAACGGTTTTTTTCGGGCGCCGGTGTCAGATAGGGGGCGTCGGTTTCGATGAGAATCCGATTGCGGGGAATTTCCAGAACCAGTGTTCGAAGATTCGCGCCGCGGCTCTGGAGTGTGAGGATACCGGTGATACCGATGCGGTATCCCATTTCCAGATACTGCATTAACTCTGCATGAGTTCCGCTGAAACAGTGAATGACGCCATTGCCGGGATGCCGGTGAGACGCTTTCAGAATGGAGAGCAGCCGGCCTTCGCTGTCTCTTTCATGAAAAATGATCGGCATGTTCATATCGTCTGCGGCTTCGATCTGGCGGATCAGCCATTTTTCCTGAATTGCCTGTGGCGTGTGCATCCGGTTGAAATCGAGACCGATTTCTCCCCATGCCTTCACGTTGGGGTGATCGGCCAGTTCGCGGAGCTGTTTCAGGGCGGATTCGTCGGCGGCAGCGGTATCGTGAGGATGAAATCCCACGGCTGCATAAATGTGCGGATAAGATTCGGTGATAGTAACGGCTTTCCGGGATGCCTGCAGATGAATGCCGGCAATCATCATGGCGGATACATCAGCGTCTGAGGCTCGCTGGAGAACTTGTTCAAAGTCTGCATCATAAGTGCTGTCATCGAGATGGCAGTGGCTGTCAAACAGTTTCATGGTGTAATGAGATATCCTGTTGAAGATGAGCGGCGATTCGGGTCAATTGAGGAAAATCCTGTGGAGATACTTGTGAAAGTGATTGGTTCAGCACATGAATTGCAGCGGGAATGTAGGCGCTGAAACCGGATTTTCCCTTAGATTTTGTCAAAAAACCAAAAGCCCCCAGAATCTGAAGGTTCCGGGTGATTCGACAATGACGGTAACTGTGGATGAACGAGCTGCGGTGAACAGGCATTTGACGGGAAAGCTCCCGGATGCCATATGCCAGTATCGTCTCCTGAAGTTCCGGAGCGAGATTCACATAAGGGTCTATAAGAAGCGATGCCAGATCATATTGGATCGGACCCTTGCGGCCTGCCTGAAAGTCGATGGCAAAAAGACGTCCGTTTTTCACCATGATATTCCGGGACTGAAAATCCCGGTGCATGAAGCCTGTCACGGCGCCTTGCAGCGCGTTGTCCGCCAGACGGTTGAATTCCGGTAACAATGCTGTGAAACGAACCGACATTTGCATATGTTCCTGCAGGAACGCTTCCACGAAATAACGGCATTCTTTTTCCAGAATCATCGCCTTGTCATATTCAGGGGTCTGATAAGTCCAGGAAGTATCAAACCCTTGAGCGCCCGATGTCGAAAGCTGAATCAGGAGTTGAACGGCTTTCTGGTATCCGGCGAATATGTCTGCCGGGTTTCCGGATTTCAGAATAATGGACTGCAAGTGGGTGTCACCCAGATCTTCGGCCAGTACGACTCCGGAAAATCTGTCCGCCATAAAAATCTGAGGAACGGCAACCTGCTGGCGATGCAGGTGTCGGCCAATAGCGATATAGGCGTCCGTTTCTGTGGGGCTGTCCGGCTGAGGCCGGCTGTCAATGCCGTGAATTGCGGCGATCAGCGAATTTGAAGGCGTTGACAACCGGCGCCACAGACGGTCGGAACCATCTCCAGCGATGGGTATCGTGCGGATGGCGGCTGAAGGCGCATCCGGAAACGCTTTTCGGAATGCCCTCGGCGCCAGAAAATCCAGTGCCGTCGACTGATATTGAGCAGGCGTCCCGATGTCTTTCCAGTAGGCATTTTCAGGAACATAGCCCTGAACGCCAAGACCATGTTGAATAACAGCGCGGTACATGTCGATGCTGCTGGATTCAGGCGTGTCTGGAATCCAGCTAAGCACTTCCGGATCAATGACCTGAATGCCCGTAAACGTCAACCTTGCAGCGGAAGATCGCTGCATTTCCGCTTGCTCAATGCTCCTGACAGACGAGTCGGCACTGTCAAAACCAAGTACCATTTGCTCCGGATTTATGACAACGGTGTTGACGGGCGGATAATCGTAAAGCACCAGTGTGGCCGGATGTTCATGTTTCAGGTGAAATGTATAAACGCTTTCAAGATCAATATCTGTGACGATATCGCCGTTGATCACCATCAGCGGTGCATTGTCCCAGAAATCCCGTATGTTTTTAATTGCGCCGCCTGTTCCCAGAATGCGAGGTTCAAAACGTGTCCGGACAGGAATCGCATAGTGGCTGTTTGCAATGAACGCTTCGATCATGTGGTGCAGGTGATGGGTGTTGACCATGATCTCCCGGCATCCGGCCCGGATCAGGCGCTGGATGGTATGATCGAGCAGCGGCATGCTGTCCAGAGGAAACAATGGTTTGGGGATATGCCGGGTATGGGGAAGCAGGCGTGTACCGAGTCCTGCACATAGAATAAGTGCTTTCATGAGCGTGAGCGACAATATCTAAACGGAAAGTACCCGCAGGTATTTTTGAATGATGCCGGCATAAAATTCAATCTTCTCTTTATCTTCGGATCCAGCAACGCCGTGCGTGATAAAAAAATCTTCAGCATTTTTGTAATTGATC
>DAIEFO010000059.1 GCA_027325475.1 Desulfobacteraceae bacterium
TTCATGAGACCTGCTGTTTTGGTGACAATGCCATGTCTGTCTGCATCCGGGTCATTGGCAAAAGCAATGTCAAACTGATTTCCGAGACCGACCAGCCGCGACATGGCGTAAGGGCTGGAGCAGTCCATACGAATTTTGCCATCGTGGTCAACGCTCATGAATGAAAATGTCGGGTCCAGCACCGGGTTTACAATGGCGATGTCCAGATGATACACCGTGTTAATTGCTTCCCAGAAGGGCAGGGCAGAGCCGCCCAATGGATCTGCGGCAAGCCGGAGGCCGGCGTTCCGAATCTTTTCGATGTCGATAACCATTTGCAGGTCATTGATATAGGGCGTCGCCATGTCTGTTTTATGGGTGGTATCCGCGCGCATGGCCTCCGCCAGCGGTATCCGCCGGACGTCAGCATTGCCGTTTTTCAGCAGCGTGTTGGCGCGGTTTTGTATCCATGCGGTAACATCGGTGTCTGCGGGGCCGCCGTCAGGTGGATTGTATTTAAAGCCGCCGTCTTCGGGCGGATTGTGTGACGGCGTAATGACGATGCCATCCGCCAGATGCGCCTTTCGGTTGCGGTTATAAACGAGAATGGACCTGGAAATAACCGGAGTCGGCGTGACGCCGTCATCTTTTTGAATCAGGGTTTCCACATGATTGGCTGCCAGAACTTCAAGCGCTGTCTGCTGTGCCGGCCCGGAAACAGCGTGGGTGTCTCTGCCCATGAACAGCGGGCCGTCGATATTCTGGCATTGCCGGTAATCGCAAATGGCCTGGGTGATGGCCAGAATGTGGGCTTCAGTAAACGTTCCGTGAAGAGGGGTGCCGCGATGTCCGCTGGTGCCGAAACTCACCCGCTGCTCTGGATCATCCGGATTCGGTTTGCGTGTGAAATACTCCTGTTGTATCCGTCCCGGGTCAATGAGCATTTCCGGGGGGGCCGGTTTGCCTGCGAGGGGAGAAATCGCCATGGATTGTTTTCCTGTATCCGTCGGTAGTGGCCTGCGTCAAAAAAGACGACGGCCGAAGTTATATAACAGTGTCGGGAGTGTCTATACGTCTGATGAGCTGTTCGATCAAAATTTTAAGAGCCGGTGCGGCGTTGTGCGCTGCTGCAATGATATTTTCGAGTGTTGCTGGAACCGGGTGCAGCGGGTCGTTGATGTTGGTGATGGTGGACAGTCCGATCACTTTCATGCCTGCCTGTACCGCTGCGATGACTTCCATGAGGGTTGAAAATCCAACGGCCGAAGCGCCGATCATTTGCAGAAATCGGGTTTCAGCGGGTGTTTCCAGGGAAGGCCCCATCAGACCTGCGTACACCCCGGTCTGAACAGGTAATGTATATGACCTGCCGATATCAAGCCCCAGAGCGATCAGGTCCGGCGCATAGGCGCGGGTCATATCCGGAAAACGGTTGCCCAGAGCAGGATCGTGCGGCCCCGGAAGCGGGTTGCAGCCGGTCAGGTTGATATGATCGGATATGAGCATGATGTCCCCGACGGAAAAGTCAGGATTCAATCCGCCTGCCGCATTGGACACGATAAAGTGCTTGACGCCGATCTGCTGAGACACCCGAACCGGAAAAGCAACTTCCTGCGGAGCATAGCCTTCGTAGAGATGAAACCGGCCCTGAAACACCGCAACGGTCTTGCCGTGGAGTCTGCCGATGAGCATCTGCCCGGGATGACTCTCAACCGTCGATATCGGGAAATGGGGAATATCCTGATAGGCCAGTTGAGCGCTGACAGCCATTCCGTCCACACATTCACTCAGCCCTGTTCCCGTCAGGACGGCAATTCGGGGAAGATCGCGGATATGGTTCCGGATATAGCGGGTTGCGGCTTCGGCTTTTTCTCGAATGGAGATCACAGAAAATTCCCTTTAATGGATTGATGTGATTTTATACTTCAGGAAACGGGGTTCCGTCAAGAAAGATGAATCCTGCGATATTTTTTTCTGAAACGCGGTGCCAATCAAACAATATCCATGCAATCCGGATACTTTTCCACAGTATTGATAACGTTATGTGAAGGTGATGCGAACGGGATTTACTCTCTGTTGCATCCCAAGTTTGTGTGTGCTAACGTGAACTTCGGTCACAGAACCGCTGCTGTTTTTGACTCAAAAGACGGTTCTTTTATAGGCTGGTTTTTCTAATTCTCTTCAGGATGACTGGAGCTTGGTTTCGGAGTTAACAAGGAGTATCAAAATGAACAGTGTTACGCGTGATTTTAACAAGGTGGCCCGTACATGGGATGAGGAACCCCGACGCGTGAAGTTGGCGGAACAGGTGTCTGCCGCCATACTGGAAGCCATCCCATTAGAGGCCCACATGGATGTCCTGGATTTTGGGTGTGGCACCGGACTGCTGACCCTTGCGCTCCAGCCGTTTGTCCATACCATCACCGGGGTGGACAGTTCACAGGGAATGCTGGATGTTTTGAACAATAAAATCAGTGCGCAGTGTCTTTCTCATATTCAGACCCGGCTTGTTGATCTGAATGCCGGCGATGTACTGACAGGGCAATATCATCTGGTGGTCAGCAGCATGACATTTCACCATGTTCTGGATACTGGCAGCCTGCTGAAGCGTCTTTATGATGTCATCATCCCAGGAGGGCGTATCGGTATTGCCGACCTGGATCTGGACGGCGGTAAATTTCATAGCGACAACACCGGGGTGTTTCATCCCGGCTTTGACCGGGAGCAGCTCCGTGATATTTTTACACAGGCAGGGTTTGAAAAAGTTCATGATCGAACGGCTGCAACCATGCAAAAACCTGTGGCCAGCGGCGAAGAAAAATCCTTTTCCGTGTTTTTGATGACGGGCCGTAAGCCGCTGTGACCTCGATCGGTCAGGTTGATCACTGTCTGCGACGGCAGCCGCTGCGCTATGCCGGATGGTGCTCCCGGACATTGAATTCCAGCCGCCATTGCCTGCTGTCATTGACAGAAATGCACCAGATTTCAAGCGTCCCGATTTCCGTTGCGCGGGATTCCAGGGTGACGGGAATCATGACTCCGGTGTCTCCGGTGAGCGTCGTTTCCAGAGTGGTGATCAGCTCAATTTCGTCTTCCCAGGTTTCTATCACTTCACCGGCAGTATCTTCAGGGCGCAGCGACGATCCCAGAAAATCGAACTGCGCCTGTTCACCCACCATGAGTACAAATTCACGGTTTTTAATTGCCTGAGCGGTGCCTTCTTCCATGCCAAAAGGCGCTACACACAAGGCTTTCACCGGTGCAGGCATACCTGGTACCGCGGGCATGGAGGCGGCGACGCCGATATAGTAAGATTTGTTCAGACCGCCCCGGATACGAATGCCCGCCCCGCGGCGCGCCAGCCCATAATAAACCGCACCCAAGGCGACAGACCGATCGAAATCCTGCGTGGGAATTTCGCGGATAGCGTGGTTGGGAGATGTCTGTGTCCAGGCTGTCAGTGTGTCAAGAACCCGATTTCGCAGCGCAGGGGCTTTCATAACGCCGCCGTTAAACAAGACGGCAGTGGGAAGCCTGGGATTTCCGGAGCTGTCGGTCTGGCGATTCAGAAAGCTGGCCAGATGCCGGGTGATGGCCGGGTCGGACTCATACGCGAGACCCACTTCCCGGATGCCGATCTTCCGCTGCTTTTCAGGCATTGCATCTATACTGCACGCCGGTAAAAAGCCTTCCAGCAGCACATTATAAACCATTTCCGCTGTCAGTTGGGTTTTGAGGGTTCCGCCGATCAGACTTTTTCCCCGACCCAGAATGGTGACAGGATAGTCTTCAGATGCCGCGGCAGATAAAATTTTTTCTTTACCTTTTCGGCAGACATGGCACAAACCCCGCATCTGCCAGGAATCAAGGCGCACATTTTTGGCAGCCATTTGTCCGGCTACGGCGTAAGCCAGCGATAAATCCATGTTGTCGCCGCCAACCAGCAGATGATTACCAACCGCAATACGTTCCAGCACCAGATCGCCGTTATTTTCAGAGACCTCGATCAGGCTGAAATCCGTTGTGCCGCCTCCGATATCGCAGACCAGGATTAAATCTCCCCGGGAAACCTTGTGGCGCCATCCATCCTTGTCTGCTTCGATCCACGCATAAAAGGCAGCCTGGGGTTCTTCCAGAAGAGTGACATGGGTCAAGCCCGCCATCTGAGCTGCTTTTACGGTTAACTCCCTTGCAACCGCGTCAAACGAGGCGGGGACGGTTAAAAGAATTTCCTGATGCTCCAGACGCAGTGAATCATCAATGCCTGAAGCTGTCGCGGCGATTTCATGGTTCCAGGCATCCCGGATATGGCGCAGTACAGCGGCTGAGGCGGCAACCGGAGAGAGCTTGAGCGATTCATCTGATGTGTCGGGGCCATCCCAGGGCAAAATGGGCTTATTGCGATCCACCATGTCGTTACACAGCCAGGATTTCGCCGAACTGATCAGGCGATGGGGGATTTCAGCACCCCGGTTGCGTGCAAATTCTCCAACAGCCATGTGGGTACTGGCGTCCCACGGCAACTGAAGCGCCTGAGGCGAAATGTCATTTTCACCGGGAATCAGCACGGCGCTGGGAAGAATATCCCGTTTTTCAACGGCTCCAGGGCCGGTGAGCTGAGGAATGGACAATACCTGAATATCTCCATTTCCGTCAATGGCGGTATAGGCGGCGACGCTGTTGGTGGTTCCTAAATCAATTCCGATAATGAATCCGGGAGAAGCCATGATGACGAGATTCCCTTTCCTGTCCCTGAATTTGATGCCTTCTAAAAAGTCGCTTTTCAGACGGCTTTGTAAAAAGTTCGCAGGCAAGGCGCGCAAATCCGCAAGGCGTGAGGCGTACTTTTAGGTACGCCGCAACGACGAAGGATGCAGCGATAGCGCAGCATGCGGACTTTTTGCGAAGTCGTCAAATTTCGACTTCCGCAGGTGCAATCAGAGACGCATCCAGACTTGCCGAGAGTGTTGGAATTTCGAGTCTTGTCGTTTTCCAGCCCTTATGCCGTACCGTGCCTGTGAACGGAGGCTCTCCGACGACATTGCCCACCAGCTTGATGGCGCTTGTGTCAAATCCTTTCTGAAGCGTGATGGCGGCGCCTTCATCCTGTTCCAGCACCGGTTTGAGCGTGAGATACGCATGAACCGAGTTGCGGCAGGATTCGTGAATGCTGCGAACAGCCGCACCTATTTGGGCGTCATCATATGCATCAAGGTTTTCTGAAAAAAAATCGAGAAGTCTGCCTTCTTTCTGGAGCGTACTTATCAGATGCAGAAACAACCGGGCATCCTGCTGTTCTCTGGCGGCAGTATCTTCACGGCTTTTGGGCGGATCAGAAGACAGCACGGACGGTTGCTGCGTCGAAGGGTGACGCACTCGAAGCCATAGCAGCAGGCTCCACAGAAAAAAAACCGCAGCCAGAAGGGGCGTGACGATTGTCTTGAACTCGGAGATAAAACCGGAAAGCCAAAGGATAACGGTCTTGAGAGATTCAGCATCTGAAGTTGTCATCGCCGCCGCTTTCAGGTGATTTGAAATCAGAACGAGACCCTGGTATCCTGCGGCAACGATCAGCACACACAAAAGCCCCATCAGCAGCAGGATAACGCTGAACGCCCGGCGGGAAGATATCGTTTTTGAACCCATAATATGTACCTGCCTTTTTCAGTTTTTTCCGGATATGATAATTTCTTGTTATCCGGGAAATCTTATGATAACAGTCATGCCATGATTGTTTTATCCGGTAAGTGTGTAACGCAGATACCAGATTTTTACAAAATTATCAGCGGTAAATTCCGTGGACTATACACCAACTAAAAAAAATTATAAATACCGTTTCGATTTCGAGATCGGATATCTCGTGAGAAGTCCCTGCCGGGATTGCGATATCCGGGATCGTTTCCCGGACTGTATGAAAAACTGCAATATTCTGAGTCGCATACACGAGGTTCTGTCCTTTGGAATCTCCTGTTCTAAAAAAGTATCATGAGCGGACAGATAATCGACTGTCCCGTGATATCCGCATGCAACTGTTCAATGTGTGGTACAACTTCCTGATTCTATAATGAAAGGTGTAAAATTCAATGTTTATCATCGGTAATTTTCTGATGGCTGTGGCCAAAGTTCTTGACCTCGCTTTATCTCTTTATATGTGGATTGTTGTGGCGCGGGCTGTTCTCTCCTGGGTTAACCCGGATCCGTATAACGCAATTGTACGTTTTATCAACGCGGTGACGGAACCCGTGCTGTACCAGATACGCTCCCGGCTTCCGGTTATTTTCGGCGGCATCGATTTTTCGCCCATGATCGTTTTCCTGGGAATCATTTTTTTAAAAACATTTGCTGTCACTACATTAGTACGACTGGCTGCCAATCTGATGATGTGATTCCAGTTCGCATTCAGGATGATACCTTCTGAACGCTTGCTGGAAAGTCATTTTTGACGACTTCGTATTTAAATGCAAAAAGAGATAAGGTGATTTTGTGAGAGATGATATGGATGTAACTCCGCTGGACATTCAGCAACACCAGTTCAGCGTGCGGTTTAGGGGGTTTGACATACAGGAAGTGGACGAGTTTCTGGAACAGATCGCCCATACCCTTGAAGCCCTGTATGAAGAGAATGAACGGTTGGATGCGGAGAATCAGACATTGCGGCAGGAGCGTGAAGGCATCAACGCCCGGGAAGAAGCTGTTACCCGCACGGCGACGGATACTGAAAAATTGATCGAGCAGATGAATGACACAGCCAGAAAATCTGCCGAAGTCATTATTGCGGATGCTGAAGTCAAGGCTGAAAAAATCATCAGCAAGGCCAGCAACCGTCTGGGGCAGATTCACGAGGATATCATTCAGCTCAAAAGCCAGCGCATTCAGATGGAGGCGCAGCTTCGTTCCATTATCGATGCGCATTTCAAATTGCTGGAAATGGGAAAAACTCAGATGCAGACCCGTGACGATGATTACGAAAAGTCCAGACCTGGCAGGCAGACGGATATGTCATCCACATAACCGACCTGCCTGCAGTTCTTGTACCAAAATACAAGTGAGTATATCATGCAAATTCATAAGGACTACATTACGGATAAAAAGGGGTGTCCGAAAGCGGTGGTGATACCCATACAGGATTATTTGAGAATATCGGATTTGCTGGGACTTGACCTCGATTCTGAAGCCGTGGAGGATCTTCGTACAGCCCGTCGTGATCGAAAAAGCGGGAAAAAATCGGCTTATATGGATATGGAGTCTATCTGATGAGCAAGGTAGTCGTCCATCACAGGGCGGTAAAATACCTGAAGAAGCGTTCGGAAGATGAAAAAGAGAAGATCAAGAATACACTCAGGAAACTTGAAAATTATCCAAATAAAATTTCTGGTATTAAGAGCATGAAAGGTGAAATGGGAAGGATATCGCCGCATGCGAATAGGTGGTTTGAGGGTTATTTTCTGGTATGAGGAAATAGAGGATACGGTTTATATCGATCACATTGGCCCACGTGGTGATATCTATAAATGATACAATGAAATTCATCCTTTGCTTTTAAGGAGTTCCTCATGGCGAAAATTGACGCCTTTTTCAAATTAATGCATGATCAGAAGGCTTCAGACCTGCATCTGGTATCCGGCCAGCCTCCTGCGCTCCGGATCAACGGGGATATGGAGCGTATCAAATACAGGGTGCTGGATAACGATGTGTTGCGGGCCATGCTCTACGAAATTGCGCCTGAAGACAAAGTCAAGGTTTTTGAAGAAACCGGTGATGTGGATTTTGGATATGAGATACCGGGGCTTGCCCGGTACCGGGCCAACTTTTTCATGCAGAAATATGGGGTCGCCGCTGTATTTCGTGAAATTCCCAGCACCATCCTGACCGCTGAACAGTTGGGACTGCCGGGAGTCATTTCCAAGCTGGCGATGCTGCCCAGGGGGCTTGTGCTGGTGACGGGGCCTACCGGCAGCGGTAAGTCCACGACGCTTGCTGCCATCATTGATGTGGCCAATCGCAACCGTAAAGATCATATCATCACGGTGGAGGATCCCATCGAATTCGTACATCAGAGTCAGGGCTGCATTGTCAATCATCGGGAAGTCGGGCTGCATACCCGGACATTCAGTGCTGCGTTGAGGGGAGCGCTCCGTGAAGACCCGGATATCATTCTAGTGGGCGAAATGCGTGATCTGGAAACCATTTCACTGGCTATTGAAGCCGCATCCACCGGTCATCTGGTGTTCGGAACACTGCATACATCCAGTGCCGCTAAAACCGTTGACCGGGTCATCGAGGTATTTCCCGCCAATCAGCAGGAACAGATTCGCTCCACGCTGGCCGATGGCCTGAGGGCTGTAATCGCACAGGTACTCTTCAAGCGGATTGACAAGAAAGGCCGATGTGCGGCGCTGGAAATCATGATTGCCACCCCCGCCGTCCGGAATCTTATTCGCGAAGGAAAGACCTTTCAAATACCTTCATCTATTCAAACCGGCAAGCGTTTTGGCATGCAGCTTCTGGATGACTGCATCCTCGATCTCCTGAATAAAGGAATGATTTCCGCGGAAGACGCCTATGCCAAGGCCAATGACAAGGGGAAATTCAGACCGATGCTCAAAACGCCGCCGTCGGATTTTACCGAAGCCTGATCTTTTCGGAGAAAACGATGCGAAAACAGGAATGTGATTATATTCTGAATCGGATGCTGGAAGTTGACAGAAATGTATCTGATTTAAACATGACGGTCGGTAAGCCGTTTCAGGTGGAAAGTTCCGGGATTTTGAAAAAGGTCGAAATGGACCCCCCGCTTGATGAATTGACGCCATTTCAGACCGAGATTATGGCGCTGAATCTGATCAACAAGGATCGACGTCTGACGGAGAACCTGCTCCGGGAAGGCTCCTGTGATTTATCCTATGAGCTTCCGGGCAAGGCCAGGTTCAGGGTCAACATCTTTTCGCAGCAACGGAAATATTCAGTGGTACTGCGAAAGCTGGAAACCAGAATTCCAACCTGCAGCGGGCTGGATTTGCCAGAACCTTTTGTAAAAATGGCAAAAGAGAAAAATGGGATCATTCTGGTAACAGGTGCTACTGGAAGCGGTAAATCGACCTCTCTGGCCGCTGTTTTAGATGCGATCAATGAAAGCCACCCGGTTCATATCGTTACCCTGGAAGATCCGGTCGAGTTTCAGCATTCACACAAGAAAGCCACATTCAATCAGCGGGAAATGGGAACAGATTTCGATACATTTGCCAGCGGCATCCGGGCAGCACTGCGTCAGGCGCCCAAGGTGATAATGGTGGGTGAAATGCGGGATCGGGAAACGGTTGAAATCGCCATGAGCGCTGCTGAAACGGGTCATTTAGTGCTGAGTACCCTCCATACCGTGGATGCTGGTCAGACCATCAACCGTGTTCTGGGCATGTTCAATACCGAAGAAGAAAATCAGATCCGAATTCGTCTGGCCGACACTATTCGCTGGATTGCATGTCAGAGGCTGCTTCCTAAAACCGGCGGCGGGAGGGTTGCAGCGTTTGAAATCATGGGCACCAATCTGCGGGTCAAGGATTCCATTCTAAACGGAGAATCCGAGGGGAAAACCTTTTATGAAATTATTCAGGCAGGGAGCGCCTTCGGCATGGTCACATTTGACAATTACATTGTCAAACTGTTTGGGCAAGGCCAGATTTCAGAAGAGACCGCCATGGCATATGCATCCCGGAAAGCCGTTGTGGGCCGCGGTATCGACATGGTAAAAAGCGGCCGCGGGGAAGCGACCACCGATATAGAGCATCTCGAAGTGGATACGCAATATGGCAGAAACACAAACCCGTCTGAAAATCGATTTTTTACGAAGTCGTCAAACTTGATGTCCTCGTAAAAAGTCGAATTTCGGACGGCTTCGTAAAAAGTTCGCAGGCAAGG